>JAFSOM010000524.1 GCA_017447005.1 Oscillibacter sp. | reverse complement strand
TCGCCATGGTCGGCAATCTGACCGCCCATTTCGGCGTAGAACGGCGTTTTGTCTAAAACGATAGACGCCTCCGCGCCCGCGCTGATTTCGTCCTGCAATTCGCCTTCCACGACAATCGCCAAAATTTTGCCGTCCGCTTTTTCGTTATCGTAGCCGACAAACTCCGTGGCGGGCATTTCACTGCCGAACTCAATGCCGGCCCAGCCCAAATCGCCTAACGCCTCCCGCGCCTTCCGCGCCCGGACGCGTTGCGCCTCCATCATGTCGTTGAAACCGTCGCGGTCTAAGGTCATACCCTCGTCGGCGGCCATCTCCGCCGTAAGGTCGACGGGGAATCCGTAAGTGTCATAGAGCTTGAAGGCGTCCGCGCCGGAAAATACGCTCTCGCCCTTTGCCCGGTGGGCCGACATGATTTCCTGATAAATTTTCATGCCGTCGTCAATGGTACGGGCGAATTTCTCCTCTTCCGTGCGGATGACGCGGGTAATATAATCCTGTTTCTCGCGCAAATCCGGATACGCCGTCTCATTCTCGTGAATCACGGTATCGACAACGTCATGCAGGAAGGGGTTATTGACGCCCAACAGCTTCCCGTGACGCGCCGCCCGACGCAGTAAGCGACGGAGTACGTAACCGCGCCCTTCGTTACTCGGCAGTACGCCGTCGCAAATCATCATGACGGACGCCCGGATGTGGTCGGTAATGACGCGTAAGGATTCGTCGGCCTTCTGACTGTCGCCGTAACGCGCCCCGGTCAATTCGGAAACGCGGTTCGTGATGTTCATCACGGTGTCCACGTCGAACAGGGAATTGACGTTCTGACAGACGCAGGCTAACCGCTCTAAGCCCATGCCCGTGTCAATGTTCTTGTTTTTCATCTCGGTGTAGTTGCCCTCGCCGTCGTTGACGAACTGCGAAAAGACGTTGTTCCACACCTCAATATAGCGGTCGCAGTCACAGCCTACCGTGCAAGTCGGCTTTCCGCAACCGTGTTCGGGGCCGCGGTCGTAGTAGACCTCGGAACACGGCCCGCAAGGCCCCGCGCCGTGCTCCCAGAAGTTATCCGCTTTGCCGAAACGGAAAATACGGTCAGCCGCGATGCCTACCTCATTATGCCAGACGTTGAAAGCCTCGTCGTCATCCAGATAGATGGACGGGTAGAGGCGGTCAGGCTCCAAGCCCACGACATCCGTCAGGAACTCCCAGCAGAATTTGATAGCGTCGGTTTTGAAGTAGTCGCCGAAAGAGAAGTTGCCCAGCATTTCAAAGTAGGTGCCGTGGCGGTCAGTCTTGCCGATGTTCTCAATGTCTCCGGTACGAATGCACTTTTGACAGGTCGTGACGCGATTCCGGGGCGGCTCCTCCTCTCGCGTGAACCACGTTTTCATAGGCGCCATGCCGCTGTTGATGAGCAGTAGAGACGCGTCATGATGGGGTATCAGAGAGAAACTCGGCAAACGTAAGTGTCCTTTGCTCTCAAAGTAGCTGAGAAACATTTCCCGCAGTTCGTTCAATCCGCGCCAAGGGTGTGACATGTTGATTTCCTCCATTTCGATTTCCGGGAAAATTCCGCGCCCGTCCGGGAACGGATTTTCATGGTTTCCGCGCCCGTCCGGGCGATTGTTATTAATCCGGTATTACGTGGTATTTCACGCGACGCGCCCGAAACCAGCAATAACCGTCATTCAGTTCCTCCGGCGTCATGTCAGCGTCGTCAATCAGCCAGATATAGCCATCTTGCAGTAAAACAGTGGAATCCATCCAATATTGGTCCCATTTTTCGGGATTGCGGCTCTCCACAGCGTAAGCCACATCGCCCGCAAACCACATTTCAATTTTACAGCCCCATACGCCGTCAAATAGGAGATATAACGCGCCGTTTTCCAGCGTTTCCAGCTTGTCAATATACGCGTCGTGAAAATAACCGGAAACGCATTCCAGATTTTCTATATCCCGTTGCGTCCGGATTTCCGGGTAAGGCTCATAACGCGCCTGCTTGTCCAGTTCGATACAGCGGCGTAAAAGCTCCTCCGGGACTTCTCCCCGCTCTACCATTTCCAAAAGCGCCGCCTCCGGCAGAAAGTCTACCGCGCCTTGATAGTCTTCTCGAAGCGTCCAACCTGACGTATCTTCATCTGTAATTAGAACGAGCGGTATCAGGTATTTGTTGTTAGGGTCATAGATAACCTGTTTCACCAAGGCGGTTTTCTCCGCGTTCAGGACAATAAACCAGCGGTTATGAATCCGTTCCAAATACCGCTGATAATCGTCCGTCGCCGTCACGGATTGATAGTATCCGAAAACGACGGACGTATAATATTTTCCGTCGCCCTGTCTGACTATCGCGTACATACGATTCCTTTCTTACGCCCCCGTATAGCGCCGTAGCATACTTAACGGCGGTATCGGACGGGGAAACTTCATATGAAAAACCATTTGCGGCGTGCGCGGCTCCGTCAGGGGCGCCCCGTCCGCGTCGGTGATGGTATCGGGAACCATCAGCGCGTAGGGACGCATTCCCGGCCCCATCAGCTCTATCTCGTCGCCCACGCGGAACTTGTTCCGCAGTGACAACGTCGCGTTTCCGTCGCCGTCGCAACCGGTGACAAGCGCGATAACCTGCCAGTCGCGGATATAGCGGCTGTCGGCGTAGTACTCCCCGGGCGGCCCGTAATAGAACCCCGTGGAATACGGGCGGTGGCTGATACGGTTGACTTCCTCGCGCCATACGGGGTCAAGCGGACGCCCCGCGAACGCGTCGTCAAGGCAATGCCGATAGGCGCCCGTAATTGTGGCGGCGTAGTAGGCGGACTTTGCGCGGCCCTCGATTTTGAGGCAGTCAAGCCCGACTGCGCACAAGTCCGGCAAATGGTCAATCATGCACATATCGCGGGAGTTGAGGATATACGCGCCGTCGGCGTCCTCCCGTATGGGGAAGTATTCGCCGGGCCGCTTTTCCTCCATCAACGCGTAATGGTAACGGCACGGCTGCGCGCACGCGCCCCGACTGGAATCGCGACCCGTCATGTAATTCGACAGCAGACAGCGTCCCGAATAGCTCACGCACATGGCCCCGTGCACAAAGGCTTCCAGTTCCAGCGACGGCGGGGTACGCGCCCGGATAACGCGAATTTCCTCTAACGACAGTTCCCGCGCCAATATGACCCGCGCCGCGCCTTCCTCATGCCATACCCGCGCCGCCTCGTAATTCGTCACGCCCGCCTGCGTGGAAATATGCCTCGCGCAGTGCGGCGCGTAACGTTGCGCCAGACGGAACGCGCCGAAATCGGCTAAAATCAGCGCGTCCACGCCGTAGCCGTCCAGCGTTTCCAGATACGCCGGAAGTCGTTCAACCTCGTCATTGCGCGGCATGGTGTTCACGGTACAGTGTACGCGCACGCCGTGACGGTGGGCGTAGTCGACGGCAGCTTGCAGTTCCGACAGCGGGAAGTTTCCCGCGAACGCTCTCATGCCAAATTCGCGCCCCGCCAGATAGACCGCGTCCGCGCCGTAGGCTACCGCCATTTTCAAGCGCGTCATGTCCCCGGCGGGGGAGAGTAACTCCGGCTTCGCTCTCCCCGACACGGGACGTTGTTTCCAGTTTTCCGGCGTTATCGCGTGTTCCGTCATTGACGCGCTTCCCGGCGTTGGCGGATTCTCCGCCGTTGACGCGCTTCCCGGCGCCGACGGATTCTCCGTCATTATCGCGTGTTCCGGCATGATAATTCTTTCCGTTTCCATCAGTTGCCGATATAGTCCGAACTCGCAAGGAAGCGGGAGAACTCGCTGTAGTTCGTGAAGAAACGATGTTTGCCGTCCTTGGCCAGCGCGTAATAGTAATAATCCGATTCCTCCGGCGACATGGCCGCAAGCAACGCTTGCGCGCCCGGATTGGCAATCGCCGTCGGGGGCAGTCCGGCGTTCTTGTAGAGGTTGTAGGGCGACGACGACTCCAAATCCGCCGACGTAATCGGCCCCGTATGGTCAGGGATACCGTAGAGCACGGACGCGTCAATCTGGAGCAGACCGTAAGTTCCGGCGCGGCTTCCGGGGCCGGTCATGCGGTTGTAAATCACCGACGCGATACGCGCTTGGTCGGTTCCGTCGGTCTCCTTCTCAATCAGGGACGCGATGGTTACGATTTGTTTCAGCGTATAGCCGCGTTCCTCGGCCTCGGCTAAGTTATCCTGCCACGCGTCGATTTTACGGGCAAAGTTCGTCAGCAGACGGTGTAACGCCCTGTCGGGATTCTCCGAAAGATAGAAATCGTAAGTGTCGGGGAAGAGGTAGCCTTCCAGACGGCTGATGTCTTCGGAATCGTTATTGATAAAGCCGTAGTCGAAATAGGTGTAGCGGGCGGAGTTGAGCAAGTCCTCCTCCGACGCCACGCCCTTTTCGGCGAGCAGTTTGCAGATGTCGCGCACGGTATAGCCTTCGGGAATCGTGACCTTGACTGTACTGTCATTCAGCGCGGCGGAACTGCGCATACCGACCACCAAAGCGCGGTAATCCATATCCGTCGTGAGCGTGAACGCGCCCGAGGCGATTTTCTTTTCGGCGTGGGTCACGCGGGCGAACAGGCGGAAGAAAAACGGATACTTGACCAGTCCGGCGTCATGCAGTTTTTCGCTGACGGCTTCCACGGTATCCCCGGGCGCAATCTGTACGGTATGCGTGGCGACCGCGCCCCGGTTGAATGCGCACAAATCCGAGGCCAATTCCCACGCGACGCCCGCAAGTATCACGGAAACGACGACGACTACAAATAAATACGCCGCCACGCGCAACCAGCCCATACCGTTTTTACGGCGTCGGCGTCTTGTTGGCGTTGGCGTCATGTCCGCCTGTCCGCGCCGCGTCTGACTGGCGTCCCAACTTGTAGTGTTTTGATTGTCAAAGTCAGCCATGGGTTCCTCCGTACTCTGTCCCTCCGCAATGGGGACGGCGTTCTCTTGATTCGCTGTCGATTCCGGGTTTTCGGGATTCGCGGAAACTTCCGCGTCCCCGGACGAAAATACTTCCGTCAAAGTCTCCGTAAGCGTCGGCGGCTCCGGAACGAAAGTTTCGGTATCCGTCGGCGGCTCCACGGTTTCCGCGTCCGTCTCCGGCGTCGGCGTTACGGCTTCCGTCACCGTCTCCGGTGTCCGCGTTATGCCTTCCGTTGTTGTCTCCAGCGCTTGCGTTACGGTTTCCGTGATTGTTTCCGTCGTCCGCGTTACGTCCTCTTCCTGTTCGTCCGGGAAAAGTTTGTCCGCCAGAACTTCCAGCGCCGGACGTTCGGGAGGAAGTTTTCGCCTCTCGCCTTTCTCTTGCCAGACATGGAATAAAAAGAGCGGCAGTTTCAACATCCGTTTCCAGCGCCAAGGCTCTTTGCAAAGCCGATAGAACCACTCCAAGCCGTGCTTACAGAAGAACTCCGGCGCCCGTTTTGACACGCCCGAAAAAATGTCCAGACTTCCGCCCAGTCCGCACAGCAGTTTCGCGCCCGTCGCGGGGCCGTTTTTCAACATCCATAGTTCCTGCTTCGGAGCGCCCAAGCAGATAAACGCCACATCCGCGCCGCTGCGCCGAATCTCCTCGGCGACCGGCTCATCGTCGCGGAAATAGCCGTCGCGGAAACCGACGCAACGCAAGCCCGGATACGTCCGCATAAGATTCGTTGCGGCCTGCGCCGCGATTCCCGGTTTGCCGCCCAGTAAATACAGCGTATGGCCTGTTTGGGCCAGACGCGCCAGCAAATCGGCGGCGAACTCAATGCCCGGCACGCGTTCCCGCAAGGGCGTGCCCAGCAGTTTCGCGCCCTTGATGACGCCGGTTCCGTCCGGCAACACCAAATCCGCGCCGTTGACCGCCCACGCGACTTCCTCTTGCTCCCGGCATACTTCCACTATCTCCGGATTCGGCGTCACGACATAATGCGTTCCGCCGCTGTCCAGCAGGGCCAGCGCTTCCGACACGGCCTCTTCTTTCGTGATATTGTCAAATCCGACGCCCAGAATTTTTATCCGCACCCGCGTTCACCTCATTTTCTCCGCCTGAAACGGTTTCATTTCATTATAACATCCGGCGCAAACGGATTCAAGACCGGATTGACGCGCTTTCGGATTCCTCCGTCCGCGGCGTCCGCGGCAACTGCGCGATAATGACGCCCGCGAACATCAGCGCGCACCCGAACAGTTCCCGGGGCGTCATGCGTTCGTGGCGGAACAGCGCGCCCGATAACGCCGCGAATACCGATTCCAGACTCAGCAACAGCGAAACTACCATGGGATTGGAATCTTTCTGCGCGAGAATTTGCAAGGTATACGCCACGCCGCTGGAGAAGACGCCCGCGTACAGTATCGCCCACAGGCAAACGCGCAACGCTTCCGCGCTGACCGTCTCCGCCGTAACCGTCGCGCCCAAGAACGAGACGACCGTCATCACCAGAAACTGTACGCACGAGAGCGCGACGCCGTCCACGCGCCGCGAAAAGTGGTCAATGAACAGAATCTGTCCGGAAAATACCAGTGCGCACAGTATCATGTATACGTCGCCGGATTCTATCGTGAGGCTCTCCGTGACGCTCAGGAGGTACAGCCCCGCCGCCGCTAACGCCACGCTTAACCAGATTGTCGACGGCGCCTCTCGTTTCAGGAAAAACTTCCCGATAAGCGGCACAATCACGATATACAGCGCGGTGATAAAGCCCGCCTTCCCGGGTTCGGTGGTAGCCATTCCCGCCTGTTGCAGCCATGTCGCGGTAGCCAGCGCCGCGCCGCAACACGTCCCCGCTATAAAAAGTTCCCGCCACGACGTGACCGCGCTCCCGCGAACACGCCGCCGTATCAGGCACAGCGCCAACAGAAAGAAAAACGCGATAATCGACCGCGCCGTGTTAAACGTAAACGGCCCCATATGTTCCGCGCCGACGCTCTGCGCGATAAAGGCCGAACCCCAAATCATCGCCGCCAGTATCGGCAGGACGTTTTGGCGAATCCAATTAGGCTTCATGTCTCTTGCTCCTTCGGATGTTCTGTGCTAGAATGGACTTGCGGCCCGGCGAAACCGTCGGAACGCCGTCCCATGCAAAACAACCGCTATTGTAGCGCCGGGGTGATGAAATGGCAAGACTTTCTTCTGATTTTTATAACGGCGATACGGTGGAAATCGCCCGGGAACTTTTGGGAAAAATCGTGGTTCGCGTACTTGACCCGCCGCCAATCCCGGAATACGGCCCCGTTACGCCCGCGCCGCTCGTCCTCGCCGGACGCGTTACCGAAACGGAAGCGTATATTGGACGTTGCGACAAGGCCTGTCACGCCTACGGCTACCGGAAAACGGCGCGGACGGCTCCGCTTTTCCTCGGCCCCGGCTACGCCTATATTTACCTTATTTACGGGATGTATCATTGCTTGAACTTCGTGACGGAACCGGAGGGAGAACCCGCCGCCGTACTTATCCGCGCTGTCGACGCCGTATCCGGCGCGGACTTTATGCGGCGTCGGCGCTACGGCGACCGCCCTATGACGCCCGCCCGGATACGCGGCTTTCTCAACGGCCCCGGCAAAGTCTGTCAGGCGTTCGCGCTCACGACCGCGCAAAACGGCCTCGATTTAACGGGCGATACGCTGTTTGTCTGCGATTCCCCCGCCGATATTGGCCTTGACGAACTCCCGCCGCGCCGTGAAATTATCCGCGCCGGGCCGCGTATCGGCATTGACTACGCCGAGGAGGCGCGGGACTTTCCGTGGCGCTTTACGCTTACGCAAAACGCATAAAGAGAAGCCGTCCTTTCATCGGGACGGCTCCTTTTTTATGAAAATCGTTCGTCGCGTTACGTTTTGGCGCGCCGTGCGGCAAGCTCTCGCGCCGTTACGTCGTATCCTTTCCGCGCCCACCGGTCAACGGGCCATTCGTCGGGAAGCGTCAGCCCTTTACGCGTCAGAACCGCCGCCGCGAGATGTTCCAGTATGCGCGGATTCTTCACCAGTAACGGCCCCGTCAGTTCCGACGCGTACACATTCGCGTTACGCCAGCCCTCCGGCCCGTACTCCTTCTCGTTGCCGTGACCCATATCCAGCGCGTTCAGTAACGGCGTATCGACGCCCGTCACAACGCCGGATTTGTTCATAAACCCTACAACCGCCTCGGGGAATAACTCCGTATGCCCGTACACGTCGCCGACGATACGTTTTGCCCGCTGTACGGTCTCGAATGGCGCGAGCGCGATACCGGAAACTGTCACGCCGTCAGCGTCCGTGACGCTTTGGCCCAGAATTTCCATCGCGCTCCCGGCGAATAACATCGCCACGCCGTCACGGGCGGCGGCTTTTACGTCGTCGGCGCAACGCCGGAAATCGTCCAGCGCGAATTTCTGACGGCGTTCGGTTCCCGCGCCCATATAGACGAAATCCGCGTTTGCGAAGTCCGCCGCGTCTCCCGGCGCAATCATTTTGACGTTGACCGTATGCCCGAGACGCTCCAACAGCCGTTGCAAGACCGTGACGTTCGCGTAACTGCCGTAAAGGTTCATCAAGTCGGGGTAGAAGTGCAAGAATGTCAGTTCCATGTTTCATTCCTCCGTTCCGTCGGGGAAAAGCGGTAAATTCTCTGTCATGGCTTATCCCTCCCGTTCCGTGAGCGTCAGGAACTTGTCGCGGTCGGAAAAACAGGTCAGCACGTAGACTTCCTCATCCCCCGACGCTTTGAGCGCGTCCGCCGCCGCCGGGATGTCCTCTATCACTTCCCACTTGTCCCCCGGCAATGTCGTATACGCGAAACGTTCCGCGAGGTCGTTGCAATAGCGTCCTGACAGGATAACCCGCTTGACGTTCGGACTGTTCAGACGGTCAAAGTCAATGTCCCACAGCCAGCTTGTTTCACTGGTAAAGTATTTCCGGCTTACGGCGTCGACAATCACGACGACCGCGCACGGCGTCCCGCAGTCCTGCACGTAGCGAAGGTTCGTGTCATAGGCTATCGAATTTTCATGCTTACTCGTCAACAGCGTGCCGTGACGGTTTCCGAGGCGGAACGTCTGCATTCTGCCGTTTTTCAGGACGTAGTTCCCGATAACGTCCGCCGCCGTCTCCGCCGATACGCCCACGCGCCGACAAACCGCGTAAGCCGCGAGAATGTTGTAGACGTTGTAAATGCTCTTGAAGGCCAGTTGAACGGTCACGGCGTCGTCAATCGTGAGAACGCCCGCTTGCAAGTCCAGCGCGGTGGCCGTATACGCCGTTTCGGGGCGTTGGCGTCCGCACGACGTACAGCGCCACGCGCCGATGTGGTTATAGTGCGCGTAGTCGTACTCCATGCGCCCGCCGCATACCGGACAGTACGCGCCGTCATGATAGACGCCCGTAGGCGCGGGACTGGAGAAGTCGCAACGGTTCAGCCCGAACCATGTCACGTCGTCGCGGGCCTGTCCGAAACAGGACGATAAGGGGTCGTCGGCGTTCAAAATGAGTTCCGTTTCCGGCGCGAACGCGGGTTTCAGCGCGTCGTATACGCTCTCGGGGTGTCCGTTACGCGTCAACTGGTCGCGGTAGAGGTTCGTTACGACAAAATGCGTGGGCTTGAAAAACCGGAACGTCCGCGCCGCGTAACGCTCGTCGCTCTCCATCAGTAACACGTCGGCGCGGACGCGTCCCGACAAATCCGCGTTCGTCAGAATGAGCGTCGCCACGCCTTCCGTCTGATTGGAGCCTTCTTTGTTATAGATAACCTTCCGCCCGTCGGCGCGGAGAATCGCCGCTATCATCTCCACCGTGGACGTTTTGCCATTCGACCCGCTGACCGCGATAATCACCGACGGCAAGCGGACTTTCGACAGAATATCCGGACAGATTTTCAACGCCCATTTGCCGGGTAAGGAACTCCCCTTCCCTACCAGTTTTCCGACAAAATAGCCCAGTTTACAGGCGATAATCGCCAACGCCTTTCTCATAAGGTAACTCTCTCCTTTGTTGTAGTACGAAAACCCCTCCCCCTGTCCCCCTCCCCTTTCAGGGGCGGGGGAACCAGATTTAAAAGCGCTTTCAAGTTCCGGTAAGTCCCCCCTGAAAGGGGGGATTTAGGGGGGTTACGCATAATAGTGAACGACATTAGATTTAGTAGGGTTACGTGTAAAGTGAACGACGTTTTTTCACGGCGTCTCATTCGGGACGCGTGCGCAGGCGTTCCAGATATATCGTCAGCGCGGCGACATCCGCGGGCGATACGCCGGAAATACGCGCCGCCTGTCCCAAGTTCAACGGACGTATCGCCGCTAATTTCTCCCGCGCCTCCAGCCGTAGGCCCTGTATCGACGGGTAATCCAAATCCGGCGGAAGGACGCGGTTTTCCATACGCTGAAACTCTTGCACCTGTTTCATTTGCCGCCGGATGTAGCCCTCGTACTTGACGGATATTTCCACCTGTTCCCGAATATCGGCGGACAACTCCGGGCGCATAGGGTCGAACGGCGCCAAATCGTCGTAGGCGATACGCGGACGGCGCAGTAAGGCCAACAGCGACGAACCGTCGGGAACGCTTCCGGCGTCGCGGTCGGCGAGCAGTTCCGACAGCGCCGGACTTGCGGAAATTCCGGTACGCTCTAGGCGTTTGATTTCCTCCCGCACGGCCTCATATTTGCGTTCCACGGCCTCTAGGCGCTCTTCCGGTACCAGACCGATTTCGTACCCGCGCCGCGTCAGACGCTCGTCGGCGTTGTCCTGACGCAGTAACAGCCGGTATTCGCTCCGGGAAGTCATCATGCGGTACGGCTCCTCCGTGCCCTTGGTTACGAGGTCGTCAATCAACGCGCCGATATAGCATTCGCTCCGGGACAGTACGAACGGCGATTGACCGCGCAGTTTCCGCGCCGCGTTGACGCCCGCGACAAATCCCTGTACGGCGGCCTCTTCGTATCCCGAGGAGCCGTTGAACTGTCCCGCGCCGTACAGCCCCGGCACGGCTTTGACTTCCATCGTCGCGTTTAGCGCCAGCGGGTCGACGCAGTCGTACTCAATGGCGTAAGCGGGGCGCGTCATTTCGGCGCGGCGCAGTCCCGGGACGCTATGCAGCATGGCAAGCTGTACCTCTTCCGGCATGGACGACGAAAAGCCCTGTATATACAACTCCTCCGTGTTCAGGCCCATCGGCTCAATAAACAACTGATGTCGGAGCTTGTCCGGGAAGCGTACAATTTTCGTCTCGAACGAGGGACAGTAGCGCGGCCCCACGCCCTGTATGACGCCCGAATACATAGGGGCGCGGTCAAGGTTCGCTTCCACGATACGCTTTGTTTCTTCGGTCGTCCACGTCAGCCAGCATACCGCCTGATTTTTCGGCGCGTCCGTCGTGGAATACGAAAACGGTACGGGCAAAACGTCGCCTTCCTGTAACTTCTCGTCAAAATCCACGGTACGCCGATTTACTCGCGGCGGCGTTCCGGTCTTGAAGCGGCGTAACGGCAGGCCGAGTTTCAACAGGGACGCGGTCAGACGCGTGGCGGCTTTGAGACCGTCCGGCCCGGACTCCTCCACCCATTCTCCGACAATCGTACGGCCCGCCAGATACGTTCCCGTTGCGATGATGACGGCTTTGGCGCGGAATACGGCCCCGGTAGCGAGTACGGCGTCGAACGCGTCCCCGGCGCGGCGGATGTCCGTCACTTCCCCCTGACGTACCGTCAAACCCTCCTGTACTTCCAGCGTGCGTTTCATGCGTTCCTGATAGGCGCGGCGGTCGGCTTGGGCGCGTAAGCTCCACACCGCCGGGCCTTTGCCCTTATTTAGAAGGCGGTATTGGATACAGCATTCGTCAGCGGCGCGGGCCATTTCGCCGCCGAGGGCGTCCAGTTCGCGCACTAAGTGGCCCTTACCCGTACCGCCAATGGCGGGGTTGCACGGCATATTCCCCACGGCGTCGAGGTTCAACGTAAAAATCGCCGTGCGGACGCCCAGACGCGCCGCCGCTAACGCCGCCTCAATCCCGGCGTGGCCCGCGCCTATTACGATAATGTCATAGTCTCCGGCGTGAAATTCTCTCATACTCGTTTCCTCAAGGCGTAATGATTTCTTTTCCGGCGCGTCATGATTCCCGCTGTCAGGCGGTCGACGCTTTCCGCAACGTCAAGATAGCGATTTCGGGACGGTTGAAGAGCCGGAACGTTTTCCCGGAATTGCCCAGTCCGCGGGTGACGAACAACCGCGAGCCGTCTTTCTCGTAAAACCCGGCGGTCCATGTCGGGAAAAATTTTCTGTCCGTGGACACAAGGCCGTCGGTAAAGGGAAGGCGGATTAAACCGCCATGTCCGTGGCCCGACAAGACCAAATCCGCCCCCAGATAGCAATACTGCGTGGGGAAATAATTGTTCCGGTGGGCCAGCAGTATCCAGAATGGATTCCCGTATTCCGTGCGCAACTCCTCCGCGACGGTTTCCGGCGATTTCTGGTCGGCGTAACCGTTCGGGTCGTCGATTCCGGCGAGAATCACGGATACCCCGCCGCGTTCCAGCGCGATAAACTCGTTGGTCAATACCCGCACGCCATGCGCGGTCAAGCGCTCTTTCAGTTCCGGCACGTCGCCTATGGCCCATTCGTGATTCCCCGTGATATAGTACGTCGGCGCAATCGCGGAAAGGCCGTCGGCGACGAACTCCGCGTAACCCGCCACAGGCCCCCGGAAACTGTCCTCCAAATCGCCCAAAAAGAAAATATAGTCCGGCTTTTGCCGCGTCACCTTGCGGAAAAGCTCTTTTCCATCCTTACCGAAAGCCGCGCCGTGCAAGTCGGATAGAACCGCCACCCGGCAACCGTCGAAACCGTCGGGGAGATTCTCAAAGGCGGCGTCCCATTGCGTGACCTGCAACGAGTGATTGCTCCAGTTGAAGAAAACCGCGCCGTATAACAGAATCATCAGCGCCCAGAGCAGGCGCCGGAACCATGTCACGCGCCGACGCCGATACCGGCGCCGCAATCTTATGGGTTTCCGTCTCGCCAACGCTTCCGCCTCCTTCCGATTCCATCCGGCGCATTATAACGCGCTTTGCGCGCTTTGTCCATAGAAACTTTCCGCGCCAGCGCGAAATCCCGTTCCGATTTTTTTTAGTTGCGCTT
>JAFSOM010000523.1 GCA_017447005.1 Oscillibacter sp. | reverse complement strand
GATTCGTATGCTCCGGGACGAGGACTTCAAAAAAGAAGCGGACGGACTGTCCTCATTCAGCGGACGTTTGCTGGAGGCGCTGGACAAGCCGCCGCAGGAAATCCCATTTGAACAGTACGCCCGCCTGCTAATTTTTCCCGGAAAGGTGGCGGAAGCTGTTTATCAGCGGCAGAAATACAACATGACGCTGAGAACCCGCCGCCAGACGGAGAAACTGCTGTACGCCTGCACGGAGTTTGTTTACGGCGAAGATGATTACATTTTCTACGCCGAGCCGCATGGGAACGGAGGAACCATTCTGCAAGCCGCGCCGAAAGATTTGCCGGAACATTTCGAGGAGCTTATCTGGAATTTGCCGGAACCAATCCTGCTCACGTTGGGAACGCTCGCGGCGAACGGCGATTTCAAACGCTTCCGGGAAAAGACCGGACTGGACAAAAATCAACGGTTATCGGAGGCCGTCTTCCCGTCCCCTTTTAACTACCGCGACAACTGCCTGTTGTACTTTCCAAAGAAACCCCTGAAAACGGAGGAAACGGCGTCGGAGGAATACTACGACGCGCTGACAAAAGAAATACAGGCTCTTGTCCGGGCAACCAGCGGTCACGCGCTGGTTTTATTTACGTCTTACGACGACATATCGGCTATGATAAAGCGCCTCAAAGCGGCGCCGGGCCGATGGCCAATCTCAGTCCTGAACCGGAACGACCCGTTCGAGGTCGAAAAGTTCAAGTCCCGTCCCGGAGGCGTTCTTCTCGCCACGGGCGCGGCGTGGGAGGGCTTCGACTTCCCCGGAGACTGCGTTTCGCTTCTGATTATTCCAAAACTTCCTTTCGCCTACCCGGACGCCGTATCCGAGTTTGAACGGACAAAGTACGATGACCTCCCCTCATATATCCGGGCCGTGGCGCTTCCCGATATGCTGATAAAACTGCGGCAGGGCTACGGACGGGCTGTCCGAACCGAAACGGACACCTGCGTCATCGCCATTCTGGACGGACGCGCCGCGCCCGGCGGCAGATATTATCGTGACGTTATAAAAGTCCTGCCGGAGACGCGGCGAACCCGCGACCTCCGCGAAATCAGACGCTTCATTCAAAACGCCAAGCCTTACGGTTACTTCCGCGAACCCTGAAAACGCCTTGCGTGTAAAGGCCGTACAATTGAATACTGTGCGGGAATTACAGTAGCTTTCCTCGTCGGGTTGTGGTAGTGTTGGCTTGCGTAATCATTAGGAGGATGGTTATGAAAACCTGCGCGAAGACGGTTCCGACGCTGGAAAGCCTGCCCGAATATTTCCGCGTAAAGGACATTGACGGACTCTTTCCCGTACACCTTTCCACGCTCTACCGCATGGTGGAACGGGAAGAGTTGCCCGCCATGCGGTTCGGGAAAAAGATTGTCATCGAAAAGGCGTCCATGCTCCGGTGGATGGCGCAACGGAATGGGCGAAACCTTACGCCCGCGCAATGATAAGGAGTGACTGAACTATGGCAAGACGAGTG
>JAFSOM010000522.1 GCA_017447005.1 Oscillibacter sp. | reverse complement strand
ATTTTTATTTTTAGCCGTTAAAGAGTGGGAGTTTAGAACTCCTGCCTCCCCTCCAAGGCGCGGGACAAGGTCGCGTCGTCGGCAAATTCGAGGTGTCCCCCGACGGGAATGCCGTAGGCCAGACGCGTGACGCGTACCCCCAGCGGACGCAAGAGGCGCGATAAGTACAGCGCGGTGGCCTCGCCTTCGGTATCGGGATTTGTGGCCATGATGACTTCGCGCACGTCGCCGCGCCGGACGCGTTCGAGCAACGGACGGATTGCGATTTCGTCGGGGCCGACATGGTTCATGGGCGATATGACGCCGTGGAGCACGTGATAACGCCCTTGGTACTCGTGCCCGCGTTCGAGGGCGGCAACGTCGCGGGGGTCGGCGACGACGCAGATAGTGGACGCGTCGCGGCGGTCGGACGCGCAAATAGGGCATAATCCCCCGGCGGTGAAATTCTGACACTCCGGACAGAGCGTGATACCCTCCTTGGCGTTGACCATAGCGGCGGCGAACGTCCGGACTTCCTCCGCGGGCAGTCCGAGCACGTAGAAGGCTAACCGTTGGGCGGATTTGCCGCCGATACCGGGCAGTCGGGCGAATTGTTCAATGAGCGCTTCCAGCGGCGCGGGAAAATATTCCATGTCCGTTTCGTACTCCTTATAAAAACCCTTCTCTTTCAGGGACGGGGAAAAATGCCCCTCATCCGTCACGGCTTACGCCGTGACACCTTCCCCCCACAGGGGGGAAGGCTTTTTAGCGCAACCTTGCAAAGTTTCCGCAATGATTCCGCGTGATTGTTACGATTACGCTGTCAAGTCTGGCCTTCCCCCGGTAACGGGGGAAGGTGGCGCACAGCGCCGGATGAGGGCAAGTTTTATCCGGCTTGCGGGGGAAAGTCGGCGCGTAATGCCGGATGAGGGCGTTTTTCGCCCCCCTCTGTCGCCTTACGGCGACATCTCCCCCCGGAACGGGGGCGACAAAGACGGCGCAATCGCTTATTCGTCAGGCAGTTCGACAACCGTCACATCATGACGGCAGTCGGGCAAGAGCTTCTTTAGCACGTCCTCCATACGGATTTTCAGCGTACTCGTACAAATGCACGGGTGACAGCTCAGATATTCGGCGTCGTAGGTTTGCTTATCTATGAGGAGCCGGACGCGGTTTTCCGTGTCATTGGCAAGACCAAGAATCGTTGCGGAACCGGGCGTACAGTGGAGCAGTTCCCATAACATATCCTCCGGGGCGAACGACAGCCGCGCCGAGCCGATTTGTTTGCTCAAATCCTTCGTGTGAAATGGCTTATGCGGCGGCATACAGAGCAAATAGAACTGCGTTTTCTGACGGTTGCACAGGAAGAGATTCTTGCATACGGGCATACCGAGTACGGCGCTGACGGCGTCGCATTTCTCCATATTGTCGGCGGCGTCACTGGATACGCGGTCATAGTCGATGTGGAGACGTTCGAGAAGGTCAAAGGCGGCGGCTTCCTGCGGGAGCGGTTCGCCGTCGGGACGGGTATTGTGAAACAGGGCCGAAACGTACATGGTAAAGTCTCCTTATATTTTAGTCGTGACGGGTATCGTCCGTAAAACATTCGCAGAAACGCGCCGAGAACGACGGCGTAACGCCCGCTTGACGCAAGTGGTACAACGCGCCGAACTCGCTGACGCGGAACGACGCGAACCCCTCGCGGCGTTCCTCCGTGTAAAGGAGCGTCATGGACGACGGCAAAGCGCAAAAACCGTGGAGTATGGGCATGGGCGACACCGAAAGCAAGTGACTTAACAGTACGCATTCCACGCCGAAGTGACAGAATAACGCTATCGTATCGTGATTGGGCTTGTCAGCGCGGTAAAGGCGTCCGTGGCGGCGGTAGCCGTGGGACGCTAGGAGCGCGTCGAGACCGTCGCAAACCTCGCGGTATTTTACGGCGGCGTCGCTGTCGCGCATGACCGCCGGACGCGTCCAAGTATCGGGGGCGTAGAAGTCGCTGACGGGCGTCCAGTCCTGCGGGAGCCAGTCCCAGACGATACCGGGGGCGTCCTCATTCGGTTTCCTGATTCTCGCGTCGAACTCGCGCAACCAGTCGCAAACCTGCGCCGTCATGCCCTTACGGGTCAGCGCGGGTTCCGCCGTCAGACGCGCCCGCGCCAGCGGCGACGTATAGGCCGCGTCAATGGGTACGTTTTGGAGGTAATCGGCTAAAAGTTGCGCCTCACGTTGTCCGGCGTCCGTCAGACAGTTATGTTCGTAATCCGGGTCGGCGTGCCGGATGATAAGCAGTTTCACAGTCAATCCCCGCCTTTCGTCAGTTTCCCCACAGTGTAACGCATTTCCCCGAAAATAGCAACCGCATTTTTCGCCGTCATATCATGCGAAACAGCGTCCGCGTTTTTCGGGCCGCCGCATTCCCGCGTTTTTTGGAACCCGTACAAGCCCGGACGGATATACTAAGACAGCCGGACACGGCGCGGAGAGGAGGCGCGGAGGATGTGCGGAAAAAGCGGGGTTGTCTTACTGGGAATCTGCGCGGCGGCGTTAGGCGCGGGAATCCTCATAGCCGCGATATTTCCGGTAGGGCTACTGCTGTTCTTGACGGCGTTTCTGCTGATTGCGTGCGGTTGCGTCTGCTGTCGGGGCCGCTGAGACGCCCGGGAGACGCCGGAGAAATTCGGGGACGCTGAAACGCCCGGGAGACGCCGGAGAAATTCGGGGACGCTGAAATAATCCGGAAACGTGAAGGACAGGATTTTGGAAAGGAGCGCGTGAAAATGAACATTGTGGTATGGAAGGCGCCGAAGGGGTTACATGGAATTTTGCGGCGGCTGTTCGGGATGAAGAAGCCGAAGGAGGCATAACGATTCCCGGCGGCTCATAGGATAGGACAGGAACCGCCGGGAAAAGGAGGAACGCCTCATATGGAATTGGAACTGCAAACCATCGGCGCGGAGACCTACGAGAGCGTCGGCGACATCACGCTGACGCAGGAGGAGAGCGCGGAAACGATTGTGCCGGACTACTGTCCGGACATGGCGCGGGTTATCGCAACGGAAGGGACGGTGTATCTGCACGGTCAGGAGTTACGGGAAGGCCGGGCGGAAGTGACGGGTAGCGTACAAGTGAACATCCTTTACACGCCGGACGGCGAAAGCGGCGTACGGACGCTGGAACTTTCGTTGCCGTTCACGGCGGAGAGCGACAACCGCGCCCTGTCGGACTGCGCGGAAGTGTCGGCGGAGACGGTCGCGGAACTGCTGGAAGCGCGTATGCTCAACCCGCGCAAAGTGCTGACGCGTTGCCGCCTCGCCACGCGTCTGACGGGCTACCGCAAGGCGGCGTTACGCCTGACGACGGACGTTATCACGCCGGAGGGACGGCGTATCGAAAAGCGGCGGGAGCGTCAGAAAATCGTACTGCTGACGCAATTTATCCGGCGGGAGTTTCAGTTTTCGGACACGTTCGCGTTGCCGTCGGGACGCCCGGGGGCCGTGGAACTGCTCGCCGCGGACGTGTCGCCGGACGTGACCGAAACCAAACTCATCGGAAACAAGCTGATTGTCAAAGGCGTCTTTACGGTGTCCACGCTCTACCTGACCGACGAAAATCAATGCGCGTCGCAGACGGCGGAACTGCCCTTTTCGCAGATTCTGGACGTGGACGACGCGCCGGAGGATTCCCCCGTATCCGTGCGCGTGACGTTGAGCGGTTCGGACATCCAGTTGGACGGCGCCGACCCCGACGGACGCGAAATCGCCGTCACGCTGTATCTGGAAGCGCTTGCTATTGTGCGGCGGGAGATGGAAATTGACCTCTTGCGCGACCTCTATTCCACGGCGTTCGAGACGCGTTACGACGCCGCGCCGCTGACGCTGATAGAGGCATGGACGCGGCAGACATGCCGCCAGTCCGTGCGGGAAGTGTTGGAAACGGGCATGGCGGCGGATGAGATTTTATCGTTGCGCGTCCTGTGCGGCCCGGTGACGGTCAGCGCGGAGGACGGGCGCGGCGTATTGCGCGTTCCCGTGACGATACGCGTACTCTACGCGGACGAAGGCGGCGTGACGCTTGTCGCCGAACGCCGGATAGAAGTCCGCGCCGACGCCGATTGCCCCGACGGGTATCAAATCACGGCGCGGGCGGAGGTATCGGAGGAGCCGAGAGGGAGCGTCAGCGAACGCGGCATTGACGTGCGTTTCGCGCTGGACTTCCGCATGGAAGCGGTCAAGTTTGCGCGTACATTGAGCGTCACGGCGGCGGAACTCGATACCGACGCGCCCAAAGACGCCGCCGACGCCCCGTCCTTAGTCTTACGCCGTATGGGGCCGGACGAATCCGCGTGGGATATGGCGAAGGCGTGTAACAGTACGGTCGCGGCGATTCTCGACGCCAATCAGCTCACGGACGAGGCCGAATTGTCCCGCGACGCCCTGATTTTGATTCCGCGTCAGCGCGGTTGAGGCGGACAGGCGTCAACGTTCCGGAAAGGGAGGACGTATGAATCACACCATCTATCAGAATATCGCCACGCGCACGGCGGGAGATATTTATATCGGCGTCGTGGGTCCCGTGCGGACGGGGAAATCAACGTTCATCAAGCGGTTCATGGAAACGCAGGTGATACCGAATATCGAGAACGTGTACCGCAAGGAGCGAGCGCGGGACGAACTCCCGCAGAGCGGTTCCGGACGTACCATCATGACCGCCGAGCCGAAGTTCGTGCCCGAGGAGGCCGCGCAGATTCAATTAGAAGGCGGCGCGTCGTTCTCCGTACGCCTCATTGATTGCGTGGGGTACATGGTACGCGGCGCTATCGGGCAGTACGAGGACGATATGCCGCGCATGGTCACGACGCCGTGGTTTGACCACGAAATCCCCATGACCGAGGCCGCCGAGGCCGGGACGCGAAAGGTTATCGCGGAACATTCCACTATCGGAATCGTCATCACGACGGACGGCACCATTTCCGAGATTCCCCGGGAGGACTATCAGGCGGCGGAGGACAGGGTCATCGAGGAGTTGCAGGAACTGGGCAAGCCGTTTATCGTACTGCTGAACTCGTCGGAGCCGGACAGCCCCCGGGCGCGGGCAATCGCGGCGGACATTGCGCGGCGGCATGAGGTCAACTGTACGCCCGTGAACTGTCTGGAACTGAGCGAAGAGGCCACAGCGGATATTTTGCGCGGCGTCCTGTACGAATTTCCCATGCAGGAGTTACGGCTTTTCCTTCCGGCATGGGTGGACGCGCTTCCTATGGAACATCCCATACGCGCCGACTTATACGAGGCTATCCGGGAGCGTTCCGCGTCGTTACGCCACATCCGGGAGGTCAACGACGTAATTTCCTTGCTTGGAGAGGGAGAGCGTATCGAGAGCGCGTCCGTGGTGTCCATGGACTTGGGCACGGGCGTCGCCGTGGCGAAACTCTCCCTTCCGCGCACGCTGTTCTATCAGACGTTATCGGAGCGTTCCGGTTTCCCCGTCGCCGACGACGGAGACCTGATGAGCCTTTTGACGCGTCTCGCCGACGTAAACGAGGCCTACGGACGCGTGGCGAACGCCTTGCGGGACGTGCAGGAGAAGGGTTACGGAATCGTCGTGCCGGACATGTCGGAGTTGAAGCTAGAGGAGCCGGAGATTATGAAGCAGGGCGGGCGTTACGGCGTCCGGTTACGCGCCAGCGCGCCGTCGATTCACATGATACGCGCCGACATACAGGCGGCGGTATCGCCGATTGTGGGCAACGAGAAGCAGTCCGAGGATATGGTCAACTATCTGTTGCAGGAATTTGAGGGCGACACCAATAAAATTTGGGAGACGAACATTTTCGGACGGAGTTTTCATGAGCTTGTCAACGACGATTTGCAGGCGAAATTACGCCGTATGCCCGAGGACGCCCAGAAGAAATTACAGGAGACTTTGACGCGTATCATCAACGAGGGAAGCGGCGGCCTGATTTGCATTATCCTCTGACGCTTGCGGTTCGCGTCAGTTTCTTGCGGTTCGCGTCCGCCTTGGCCTTCCTATTTTCGGGAAATTCCCCGCAAATTCGACAGGAACAGATTGACATGGGAGTAAATTTATGGTACGATGAAAAAGGCGATTGAGCGCAGAATAATTGCTCAAAACAGCGCCGGCGTCCCCATTCCGCGGAGACGTATACGACAGGCGGAAAGTCCGTTGTCAAAGGAGAACACGAAAATGTTAAAAAACATGAAAATCAGCCGGCGCATGATTCTGTCCTACATGGTGGTGACGGCATTCCTTGCGATTCCCGTATTTGTCTCGCTGGGGATGCTCTCCAAGGTAGGCGACGCCCTACAGGAGTTCTCCGCCACCTCCTACCTGACCGTCCAGAACGCGTGGAAGGGCAAGCGCTCCCTTGCCGCTCTGCGCGGCGATTTGCTCCAAGCCGCCCTCGACACGGATGAGACCAAGACCAGTTCCTATGTCACGAAGGCCCGTACTGAGTTTGAAACCCTGAACGAGTCCATCGGCGACCTTGAAGATACCTATATGGGCGACAAGTCCAACATCAAGGCCCTGAACACTTACGCCAGCGCCGCCAGTCCCATGATTGAACAGCTCTATCTCTACGCCGCGCAGGGCGACGCGGCGCAGAGCTACGCCTACATGCGGGATAACTATCTGCCTCTCTCCGACACTATGCGGGATATGTTCGATTCCATGGGACTGGAGGCCGACCGCGCCGCGCAGGAAAAAGTGGACGCCGCAAATCGTCTGGCCTCAACCGCCTATGTCATCGTGGTGGTTCTGTTCGTCGTCTCCGCCGGGCTTGCCATCGTCCTCGCTATCACTCTCTCCAAAGGCATTACCGGCCCCGCAAGCGAAATGAAGGAAGTCACCCTTGCCGTCTCTCACGGCGACTTCACTTCCCATATTGATTATGAGTCCCGGGACGACCTCGGTCAGCTCGCCGACAATATGCGCAGTATGACGCAGACCGTCAAGGACATTATCGAAGACATCGAATATCAGCTCTCCGAAATGGGGCAAGGAAACCTGAACGTCCGCTCCCGCAATGTCTCCATGTACGTCGGCTCTTTCTCCCGCATTTCCGACGCCATGACCGCCCTTTCCACGACCTTCAAGAATATTATTGAGGACATCGAATATCAGCTCTCCGAAATGGGTCAAGGCAACCTGAACGTCCGCTCCCGCGATATTTCCATGTACGTCGGCGCCTTCTCCCGCATTTCCGACGCCACAACCGACCTTTCCACCGCCCTGAGCGACACCATGGCAAGGATTGACATGTCCGCCGAACAGGTGAACTCCGGCGGCGAACAAATTTCCTCCAGCGCGCAGGCCCTTGCGCAGGGCGCCACGCAACAGGCCGCTTCCGTGGAAGAACTGGCGAACTCTATCAGCGAAATCTCCCGCGCCGTGGAAGAGACCGCCGTACACGCCAAGGACGCCAAAGACGACACCATGCAGTCTCATGAACAGATTACCGTCTGCTCTACCTATATGGCCGACCTGATGACGGCGATGAGGGACATTGAGGCCAAGTCCGCCGAAATCAGCAAGGT
>JAFSOM010000521.1 GCA_017447005.1 Oscillibacter sp. | reverse complement strand
TAGCGGGAAGCGTGGAAAGGGGGAGGCAGTATGCAAAAAGCGCGGATTGCGGTCTTTGTATCGGGCGGCGGCACAAACTTGGAAGCGTTATTGAACGCGCAGGAGCGCGGGGACATCCCGCATGGGGAAATTACGCTGGTCGTATCGAGCGCGGCGGGCGCGTACGCGCTGACGCGTGCGGAGCGTCACGGCGTCCGGGCGGTGACGGTGGAGCGGAAAGGGCGTCCGCCGCAGGAGTTCGAGGCGGAGTTGTTACGTTGTCTGCTGGAAGCGAAAATCGACCTCATCATCTTGGCCGGATTCCTGACGATTCTTTCGGAAGAGTTCGTGAAGATGTGGCCGGAACGGATTCTCAATGTGCATCCGTCGCTGATACCGTCCTTTTGCGGGAAAGGCTATTACGGCCTGAAAGTGCATGAGGAGGCGTTAGCGCGTGGCGTCAAGGTCACGGGCGCGACGGTGCACTTTGTCAACGAGATTCCCGACGGCGGAAAGATTCTCTTGCAGAAGGCCGTGGAGATTGAACCCGGCGACACGCCCGAAACTTTACAGCGGCGCGTGATGGAACAGGCCGAATGGATACTCTTACCGCGGGCGGCGGAGATGGTATGCGAACAACTGATGACGAATGGAGGCGGCGAATATGCGTGAACTTGAATTGAAGTACGGTTGCAACCCGAACCAGAAGCCGGCGCGAATTTTTATGCGCGGAGAGCGGGAACTTCCCATTACCGTACTGAACGGCAAACCGGGCTATATCAACTTTCTGGACGCGTTCAACTCGTGGCAACTGGTACGCGAACTCAAGGCCGCGACGGGTATGCCCGCGGCGGCGTCGTTTAAGCACGTCTCCCCGGCGGGGGCCGCGCTGGGCAAGCCGATTTGCGAAACGGGCCGGAAAATCCTCTTTGTCGAGGACGGTTTAGAGCTTTCCCCGATTGCCTGCGCGTATGTCCGCGCCCGCGGTTCGGACAGGCTTTGCTCTTACGGCGACTGGGCCGCGCTTTCCGACATCTGCGACGAGCCTACGGCGCGTTACCTGAAAAACGAGGTCTCCGACGGAATCATCGCCCCGGGCTACACGAAAGAGGCGCTGGAAATCCTGAAGAGTAAGAAGAAGGGCGGCTATAACGTCGTGCAAATCGACCCGGATTATGTCCCGGAGCATGAGGAGTACAAGGACGTATTCGGGATTACGTTCCAGCAGGGCCGCAACGATTACAAGATTGACGCATCGATTTTAGGCAACATCGTCACGAAAAATAAGGACTTGCCCGACAGCGCGAAACAGGATATGATGGTAGCGTTAATCACGCTGAAATACACGCAATCCAATTCCGTATGCTACGTGCGGGAGGGCCACGCGATAGGCGTCGGGGCCGGACAGCAGAGCCGCATTCACTGCACGCGCCTTGCGGGAAACAAAGCGGATAACTGGTTTTTGCGTCATCATCCCCGCGTGCTGGAACTGCAATTCGTAGACAGCATTCGCCGTCCTGAACGCGATAACGCTATCGACGTGTATCTGTCCGACGAGTACGAGGACATCTTAGCCGACGGCGTATGGCAAAATACCTTCCGCGTAAAGCCGGAACCCTTGTCGAGAGACGAGAAACGCGAATGGATTGCCAAGTTTTCCGGCGTGACGGTCGGTTCCGACGCGTTTTTCCCGTTCGGCGACAACGTGGAGCGGGCGCGGAAAAGCGGCGCGAATTATATTGTACAGCCTGGCGGCTCTATCCGCGACGATAACGTTATCGAGACCGCGGACAAGTACAATATGGTTATGGCCTTCACCGGAATGCGGCTATTCCATCACTAAGCGCGGGACGCGGAGGAAATCATATGAAATTACTCGTTGTAGGCGGCGGGGGCCGCGAACACGCGATTATTAAGAAGCTCAAAGAAAATCCCGACGTTACGGAGATTTACGCGCTCCCGGGCAACGGCGGAATCGCCGCCGACGCGGTTTGTATTCCGGAAATCGGCGCGAAAGACCTTGACGGAATCGTAAACTTCGCCAAGTCCCATAACGTTGATTTTGCGGTCGTGGCGCCGGACGACCCGCTTGCTATGGGCTGTGTGGACAGGCTTCACGCCGAGGGCGTCCCGTGTTTCGGCCCGGACGCCAAAGCCGCCCGCATTGAAAGCAGTAAGGTTTTCGCAAAGAATCTCATGCGCAAGTATGGCATTCCCACGGCGGAATATCAGGTTTTCACAAACCCGGAAGCGGCGTTATCGTATCTGGAAAGCGCGTCCTTCCCAATTGTCCTGAAAGCCGACGGGTTAGCGCTGGGCAAGGGCGTCTTAATCGCGCAGACGTTAGCGGAAGCGCGTCAGGCGGTACGGACGCTCATGCAAGACCGCGTTTTCGGCGCGGCGGGCGATGAAATCGTTATTGAGCAGTTCCTGACCGGGCCGGAAGTCAGCGTACTGGCCTTCACGGACGGGAAAGCCATTATCCCTATGGTTTCGTCGATGGACCACAAGCGCGTGGGCGACGGCGACACGGGATTAAATACGGGCGGTATGGGTACGGTAGCCCCGAATCCGTACTATACGCCGGAAATCGCGCAAGTTTGCGTGAATACGATTTTCCTGCCGACGCTGGACGCTATGCGGAAAGAGGGCTGTCCGTTCAAGGGCTGTCTGTACTTCGGCCTGATGTTGACCCCCGACGGCCCGAAAGTCATTGAGTACAACTGCCGTTTCGGAGACCCCGAGACGCAAGTCGTATTGCCGCTGTTGAAAACGGACTTGCTGACGATTATGCAAGCCGTGGAGAACGAAACGCTGTCAGAACTCGCGGCGGAGTGGCGCGACGGTTGCGCCGCCTGCGTGATTCTGGCGTCGGGCGGCTACCCGGAACATTACGAGACGGGCAAGCCTATCGACTTTACGGCGCCGTTCCCGCCGAACGTGACCTGCTATCACGCCGGAGACCGTGAGCGCGACGGAAAACTCGTCACGTCGGGCGGGCGCGTGCTGGGAATCACGGCGACGGCCCCGACGTTGCAAGCGGCCTTGCGCGACGCGTACAGCGCGGCGGATACGGTGTCATTCGAGGGCAAGTACCTGCGCCGCGATATTGGTCAGCGGGCGTTACGCGCCGGGATGAACTGACGGATGTCCGGCGCGTGAGGAAGGTTCCGACCGGGTAAGGAAAAGGAGGGTGCGCACTTGGTCAGACGGGTTTATGTGGAGAGAAAAGAGGGATTGCGTCAGGAAGCGGAGAGCCTCTGCCGGGAACTGCAAAGCGTTCTGGGCGTTGAGAATCTGCGCGGGGCGCGGGTGATTCGTCGCTACGACGTGGAAGGGCTGGACGAGCCGACTTTTGACCGCGCCGTCCGGACGGTGTTTTCCGAGCCGCAGACGGATGAGGCGTCGCTGTCGCTGTCGCCGGAGGTTTCCGGGGATGAGACGATATTCGCGGTGGAGGCGCTGCCGGGACAGTTCGACCAGCGGGCGGATTCGGCGGCGGCCTGTATCCAGTTGATGACGCGTCAAGCGCGGCCCATTGTGCGTACGGCGAACGTTTACCGGCTGTCGGGGCGCCTCAGCGCGGAGGACGCGGAGAAAATCAAGCGGTATGTCATCAACCCCGTGGAGACGCGGGAGGCGTCGGAGGAACTGCCGGAGACATTGGAGGCGCGTTTAGAGCCGCCCGCGATGGTGGAGACCGTACAAGGCTTTACGACGCTGGACGCCGCCGGATTATCGTCCCTTCTCGACCGCATGGGCCTAGCCATGGACTTGGACGACCTGAAATTCTTACAGGCGCATTTCCGTGACGAGGAGCGCCGCGACCCGACCGTGACGGAAATCCGCGTCGTCGACACGTACTGGTCCGACCATTGCCGTCATACCACCTTTTCCACGCATATTGACGACGTGGAGATTCTGTCGCCGGAAATACAGGCGGCTTATGAGCGGTACCTTTCGGCGCGTGGGGAGGTCTACGGCGACAAGGCGTCGGCGCGTCCGCGGACGCTGATGGATATTGCCACAATCGGCGCGAAAGTTCTGAAAAAGCGCGGAATCCTGAAACATCTGGACGAGAGCGAGGAAATCAACGCCTGTTCCGTGAAAGTGACGGCCACGGTAGACGGCAAGCCCGAGGAATGGCTGTTGATGTTCAAGAACGAGACGCACAATCACCCGACGGAAATTGAGCCGTTCGGCGGCGCGGCGACGTGTATCGGCGGCTGTATCCGCGACCCTCTATCCGGACGCGTATGGGTTTATCAGGCCATGCGCGTGACGGGTTGCGGCGACCCGAGAGCGCCGATTGCGGACACGCTTCCGGGCAAACTCCCGCAGAGGAAATTAGCGCAGACCGCCGCCGCCGGGTATTCGTCCTATGGCAATCAAATCGGCCTTGCGACGGGGATTGTCAGCGAAGTCTATCACCCGGGATATATCGCCAAGCATATGGAAATTGGCGCGGTCGTAGGCGCGGCCCCGTCGCGGAACGTTATCCGGGAGCGTCCGGCGCCGGGGGATGTCGTGATTCTCTTAGGCGGGCGCACGGGCCGCGATGGTATCGGCGGCGCGACGGGTTCGTCAAAGAGCCACAATCAAAAATCCCTGTCGACCATGGCGAGCGAAGTACAGAAGGGCAACGCCCCCGAGGAGCGTAAACTGCAACGTCTGTTTCGTGACGCCGACGTGACGCGGATGATAAAGCGTTGCAACGATTTCGGCGCGGGCGGCGTAAGCGTAGCGATAGGCGAACTGGCCGACGGACTGGAAATTAATCTGGACGCCGTGCGGAAGAAATACGAAGGCCTTGACGGTACGGAACTGGCGATTTCGGAATCGCAGGAACGTATGGCGGTGGTCGTCGCGTCGGAGAACGCGGAGAAGTTTATCGCGGCGGCGGAGCGCGAGAATCTGGAAGCGTATCCCGTGG
>JAFSOM010000520.1 GCA_017447005.1 Oscillibacter sp. | reverse complement strand
CCCTTAGCAATTCCCGTTTGCTCGGCTTTCCGTTCAATCTGGTAGTCATGATTCCGCATGATGGTTTCATCATCAAACAGGTTCGTCATGATGTTTTGAACCTCCTTCCGTTTGCTGATAAGGAAGTCCGTGAGGACATCCTCCGCCAGACACCTTTCAATTATCACCCTGACCGCTTCAAGGGTGTTGCCGTACTCTTCCCGCGTCTCGTTCACGATTTCGCAGAAGCGGATATACTGGTCAAGAATGTCACGCTTTCCCGTTCTGCGAATTACCTTGACCTCCAAATCCGCCCAGCCGTGCTTCTCGCCGTAGTCCTTAGCCGCGTCGCCCTTGTACAATTCCGAAAGCCGGATTTTATCCGGGACTTTCTTCCGGGAGCCGACGTACACCATGTACAGTTCCGGGCGGGGGATTTCAACGTCGGTCGTGGAATACAAGTCCAGCTTGTATTTTTTCACATACTCGTCGTATGTCTCCGCAAGGTATAACAGAATCCGCAAGGCGATGTTTCTGGCAAATGTGCTCTGAACTTCCAGCAGGATAATCATTCTGTCGCGCACCAGCATACCGAAGTCATTGTAGACGCTCGCTACCAGAACCGACCGCAGGTTGAACAGTTCGCAGTCATCCGGCGTCACCGTCGTATCTTCCGGGTGGAGCGAGAGGTAGAGTTTCAGCGCGTTTTCCATATCCTGAAACAGACAGGCGAACACGCTGTCTTTTGAGGTGTGCTTTATCTTGTCATCCATTGAGTAGCCTCCTTCCATACTTATTATAACACATAGCCCTGTTGAAATGCAAGCGTGTGGACGGACTTTTTGAAAATCATTTCCCTGATTGTAAAGAATCAACACAAACAAGGCTCAGAGTAAGGAGGGAGCGACATTGAATAAGAAAAATCCGCTCTATCGTTTGAAAGCCCCATGCGGGAAATGTCCCTATAAATTGGGGCTAGTACGCACGATAGTAAATCCCTGTCCTCAATGCAAAGCGGACAATTACCGGACATACGAACGCTTTGTATCGTATGGAACGAAAGGCCGGAAACCGGGTGAACTGTAACCAAAAGAACGTTTTACGCTAACCGTATCATACCTCATTTCGCCGATATATTCTGACTGCGTAATCAATAGAAATGAGGTGGTCATATCGCGGTAAAACAAAATCCCGTAAAAGCCCATACTGACGCGCTCCGTATTTCATGCCGCAATACGGAGCGCGGAATCAAACGAAAGAAAGCGGCGAACGTAGCGACAGAATCGAACAAGCGTCAGCAAATAGAGGACTTCCCGCATGGGAGGCCCTCTATTTGCGCTTTATAACGTTGAAAAAGAATGTCAGAGACAACAAATTCAGGAAGAAAACAAAATGCCCGCAAAAGTTGAAACCATGATGTATGTCCGTGAAAACCGTGGCACGGTCTCGGTACGGAAGTCCCCGAATCCCCTACCAGCGCGGACGCCCTGCGTTTCGCCGGACTGGATTGGACTGTCTGATAGGAACCCGTCTACAATTCCTGTGGCGGCGTTATCAGCGGCTATAAGTCCAACGTG
>JAFSOM010000519.1 GCA_017447005.1 Oscillibacter sp. | reverse complement strand
TTATAGTACGGGCCAATCCATGAAGGCCGTCCGCGCTGGAGAGGCAGATAGTACCAACCCACATGGGCAATATCGTCGGGGTCGTACTTCGGGATTGGGGTCGGCTGGAGTTCCGAAAACTGAGCGCTTCCAATTTTGGAAAACAGAAAGCCTTCCACGTCCCGGCTGATTTCCGGGTTCATCCGGTAGTAATAGGTAATCACGCCGTTGGTATGGTTCGCCACACTGCGGAACACCGTCCGCGCCATTTCCATATGCGCGTTGAGGCGCGTATCCAACTGGTTTTGCCGTTCCGTGTCCCAATCCGTTCTCGGCTCCTGTTCCGCGCCCGACATGCCGATAACGCCGCCGTTCATGAGGTCAACGCTACTGAGAGTTTCGCTGACATAGCGCGTCACCATATCCACGGACTGTTCCACGCTGTTGAGGTATTCGTTCAAATTTCTGCGGCAATTGTCGCAAATGAGGCTCATGGACTGCGCGGTATGTTGGTCGCCTTCCAGCTTCACGGAATAAACGCTCATGGCGCCGACGGAGAGCAGGCTGACGAGTATGGCCGCGATAGTCAATGACATGATTCTTGTACGGATAGAGTGCATAGTTTGTCCCTTTCTGGAAACGATTCCCGCCGCGTGGGTACCCCTGTCCTGACAGGAATCCGTTTCTTTCCTTTATCCCGTCACCGCGACATTCCGGTAACTATTGCTTGACCAGCCGTTCCATGACACCTGAAAGCCGTCCACGCGGTCGCTGACAACAAAAATGTGCTGTCTGGAGAATAGCGGAATCCATGCGGCGTCTTCCTGCGCGATTTTCCGTTCCAAGTCCTGATATTCCGCGATTCGTTCCTTTTCGTCCACGATGGCCCGGGCGTCGCGCACCCGTTTCATCACCGCGTCGTCCGCGTAACAGAGACTACGGGCGACGGTATTTTCGCTTGCGCCAAAGAACGTGTAAATGAAATTGTCCGGGTCATTGAAATCCGCCGACCATGTGCTGGAATAACAGGCTAACTCGCCCCGTTTCCGCTGGGCGATAAACTCATTTTCCGGCAGTTCCAGCAAAACCGCGTGTACGCCAATCTCCTGCCACATGGCGGCGGAGAGCGTCAGGAGTTCCTTTGTGGAACTGGACGCGCTGGAAGAGTAACTGAGCGGGAAGGAAAGGCCGTCCGGGTATCCGGCCTCTTCCAACAGTCGGACGGCCACATCAGGGTCATACGGAATCTCCGGAAGGTTCGGATTAAAGCCAATCAGGCCTCGCGGGAAAATGCCGCTTTCCAGCTTTCCCCTTCCGCCGAATACCGCTTTCAAGAGAATCTCGCGGTTGAGGGAAAGCTGAAGCGCCCGCCGTATCCTTACGTCATTGAGCGGTTCTATGGAAGCGTTCAAAGCGATATAGGAAATGCCCACTCTCGACCCTTTGCGCAAATTGTTCTGATAAATGTCGCCGTGCACGAAAAATTCCGCCTCGTCGCCCATTGTATCCAAGTCCAGAATATCCAAAGAGCCGTTTTCAAACAAAAGCCTCTGAGCCTCGGAATCGGATACAATCTGGATATACAGGCCGTCACAGCGCGGCGGCCCCGACCAGCATTCCGGATTCGCCGACAACAACATCCGCGTACCCGGAACCCATTCCTGAAAGATAAACGGGCCTGTGCCGATTGTCCACGACGGCGCCTTTCCGAATCGGTCTCCGGCTTGCTTGACGGTCTCCTCGTCCAGAATGGAAGCGCCGGGCGTGGAAAGACAGGCTAAAAACGCCGCGTAAGGCTGCGCCAGCGTGATTGTAAAGTCATAATCTCCGTCGACATGGAATCCCGCAAGGCTCGGGGCGGCGCCGTGCGTGAGGGCATGCGCGCCTTTGATGGAAGCCGCTATATCCTGATTACAGGAATCCGGATGCGTCAACAGGCGGGTGAATGTAAATTTCACGTCGGAAGCGGTCAGCGGGGAGCCGTTGCTGAACGTCACGCCTTCCTGCAAGCGGAAAGAGTAGGTCAGCCCGTCGGGGGAGATTTCCCACGACTGCGCCAGCGACGGTACAATTTCACTGCTTTCGGTTTCCGGATTCGCCCGGACTTCTACCAGTCGGTCAAATACGTTCAGGGCCACAGTATAAAATTCCGAAGTGCATTGAGGGTCTACCGTGTTGGCGTTGTCATCCACGAATTTCAGAAAAGTTTCCGTTTTGGAATAACCCGCGCTTTCCTCTTTCCGATTTCCCGCGTTCCGCGACATTCCTGCGGAACAGGCGGTCAAACTAAGAAGCGTAGCGAGTAAAAGCGCCAGTTTGCATAAGCGCGCTCTCATATTCAATCCATACCTCCTTGAAGGCGTTTCAGAATCAAGCGGCGAAAGAAAAGGCAATCGCCACAAGACGCACGCAAGATTTTTTTCGGGCGTTTCATGAAATCCCACTACTTTATTATAACATACGGCGGACGGATTTTCAGCAAAAATAAATATGAATTTTTTGTGAACAGTCATTTTGAATTTTTAACGCAAATAAGCGACTATACAAGACGAACATGGACGAATTTCAAAACTTATGTTCTATTACATGACATATGACTTGACATGTAACTTTACATATATGACTTTGGTTTGAGATAGACGGCGGCAATTCCGCGTTTCCGCCTCCACTTCTCCGCGGTTCCGGAACATTGACCGGGCGGGAATCCGTTTCTTTTTTCCTTACGACTGCAACGCCCGTTCGGTCAAAGCCGACGGGCGTTGTGATTTTTCGCGGAATCCGTTAAAGAACTCCGTTTATGACAGCCTCTTTCGCCGCCGTCAGGCTTTCAAAGATTCCGGCGCATTTTGCCGCAGTTCCTCCGTAGGCTGGAACAAATCCGGAATCATCACCGTGGCGCATCCGGCGGCGATTCCCGCCAGACAGCCGTTGACGCCGTCCTCGAAGACGTAACAATCCTCCGGCGGGATTCCGATTCTCTCCGCCGCAAGCAAAAAGATGTCCGGCGCGGGTTTGCCGTGCGCCACCTCAAAGCCGTTGACCACCGCGTCAAAGGATTCTTCCAATCCGAGTTTGCGCAAATAACGCTGTATCACGTCTCCGGGACTGCTGCTGGCTATCGCCGTTTTTACGCCGCGTTCCCGGAAAAAGCGTACAATATCCGACGCGCCCGGCATTTCCCGCAGATTTTCCTCCCCCAGACGGTACGCTTGTTGCACGCAATGTTCCTTGAAGGCTTGCGCGTCCACGGCGGGGAAATGCTTCCCGATAACCGCGAGCATTCCCGCGCCGCTGGTGCCCGCGACGAATTTGTCAAAATCGGGAACCCATTCCTGTCCAAACGCTTTCGCGGTCTCCTTCCAGCTTGCGGCGTACCATCGTTCGGTATCCGTCAGCAGGCCGTCCATATCGAAAATCGCGCCCTTTTTCATATTGTTTTCCTCCATAACGCCTACAACCGCCGTCCGAACGAAGCCCGGCGGCGGTTATGTTGCGCATTATTCCAGAATTTGAATGACACTGCCAACTTTGATATTCGGCAAATCGTGCTCTTCAATGCAGATAGTCCCGGGCTGGTCGGGTTCGGACGCGCCGTTAAATTTAAACGTGCAATGGCCCAGACCTTTGAGCGTTTCGGGGGCCTCCCAGCCGACAGCCGTGATTTTCAGCGACAGGTCGTCGACTTTGAACGTCTGACCGGGCTTGATTTCCCCGTTGATGGGGTTGACGCTGACGGTATAGCAGTAGTCCGCGAGTTCCTCCGGGGCGTTGTCGCCGAAGATAATCAGGATTTTTTCCTCCTCGAACTCGTGGACGCACGCGCCCTCGCCCTTGACCTTGTTTTCATAGATAACCTTCATAAGCGAAACCTCCTTGAAATTGACGGCAACCGTATCGCGCAAATGACGGGTACAGTATAGCGCGTTTCACATGGGATTTCAAGGGCGCCGCGCCTGTTTTTGACGGGCGCCCCTGAAATCCAAAAGAGAGGAGAGGGAGAAAGCTAAAATTAGGCGTACAGTCTGATGAATCAGGCGTACAGGCCGAAACTTGCGACGAACGCCAGCAGAATGCGAATCCAGCCGGTGATGAAACGGGAGTACATGACGGACACGACGCCGACTTCAATCGTTTCGGTTTCGGCTTCCGCAAGTCCGAGGCCCACGGGGATAAAGTCGCACGCGCCTTGGCAGTTGATAGCGAAGAGGGCGGGGAGCGCCAGAGACGGCGGAATGTTGCCCTGTCCGATTTGTTCGCCAATCAGTACGCCGATAATCTGCGCGATAACGGCGCCGGGGCCGAGTAACGCCGACAGGCCCGGAATGGAACAGATAATGCCCAGAATGAGCAGTCCGAAGATGTTGCCCGCCAACGGCTGGAGCAAATGCGCGAAGGCGTCGCCGAAGCCGGAGCCGTTGATAATGCCGATGAGCATGGACACGAACGCCATGAACGGCAGAAGCGTCGTAATGCAGGTTTGGATAGCGTCGCGGGCGGCCTGATAGAAGGTGTTGACGACTTTGCCCGCGCCCAAGCCGATTCTCGTAATGAGGGATTTGTTTTCCTGCGCGGCCAGCGTTTCGGAGACTTTCTTATCGGCGGTGAAACCGGTGGATTTGCTTTCGGCGGGCTTTTCCTCCGCGGCGGGCGCGGAATCCTCAAAGCGTCCGGCGGCGGGTTGGGAGCCGTCCGCAAGGCTGACTTGCTTACTGGTCACGGCGGATACGTAAATATCCTCCTTGATGTATTGCGCCATGGGGCCGGACTTGCCCACGGGCATGACGTTAATGGTAGGAATGCCCTTTTTCGGATAGATTCCGCAACGGAGCGTTCCGCCGCAGTCGATGATGGCAAGGGCTATCTCCTCTTCCGGGCATTTCGTCTTGAATCCGTTGACCGGGGTCATGCCGGACAGTTCCACGATTTTTGCAAGACATTCCGGCTCTCCGCCGCCGGCGGTGATAAACATGACCTTGTCGCGCTGTTCGGTGGGCGTAATCACGAGGGGACCGCCAAAGCCGCCCGCGCCCTTTTCCACCCGAATGGAATGCAGATTTGCCATGGTTGTTCTCCTCCTTACACCGTGTCATAGTCGCGCTTGAGCGTGACGCCCTGCTGTTTCTCCACGTAACGCGTCGTGAACTCCGTCGCGTAACCGGAAATGAAGTTCGCCACGAGGCCGACTAAGAGATAACGTACCGCCAGCGGCGTGGTATCCAGTCCCAAGGCCGTAATCCCGTTTGCGATGCCGAGCCAGATGAACAGTTCGGACGCGTTAATGTGCGGGAAAATGCCGTTGTTGGTATGGCAGTGATAGGTGACGGACGCGTAGAATGCGGGCTTGTAGAACTCCGGCATAAACTTTCCGATGGAAAGCGCCATGGGATTGCCCAGCATGAACGCGCTCACGAACGGCAGAACCGCGTAACGCAGGATGGGGTTTCCGGTACAGAACCGGGCGATACGGTTAATGGTCGCCTCGCCCGCAAGGGCCATAATCGCGTTCATGAGCACCAAGAGCATTAAGATAGTGGGGATAATGCCCGTGACCCATGACATGAACTGCGCCCCGCCGAGGTTGAACAGGTTCATAAAACCCGCCGCCAATTTTACGATAAAGTCCATAAAAACACGCCTTTCTTTACAATTTCGGCGTTTATGCCCGTCCGGTGAGAGCGCGTCCCGCACGCTGGAACGGGGACGGCTTGTCGGGGACAATTTCGCCGTTCATCACTTTGTTGTAGGTGTCTTTCGCGTCAAGAATGGCCTTGCGGAGATTTTTTCCGTGGCGGGGAAGGTCGGCTTCCGTCAGAGCGCCCACAAACTTTCCCTCGAATCCGGGCAACGGCTTCACGCGGGCGAACGCCGTCACGCCTGTGAGCTGTTTCCCCTCCCGGATGATTCCGTTTTCGTCAATCAGGAACATCACGATAGCCCCGGCGTGGAATCCGCCCGACTGACGCCCGCAGGCGACTTTCCCCCGCCGCCGCAGTTTGATAAACTCCTGATTGAAATGGCTGATTTGAACGCTGGTCAAAAGCGCCTGAACCAGAAACATCGCCGCTACGAACAATCCCAATTTCAGCATAACAACCCCGCTTTCCCGTTTACGCCTGTCGGTACAACGCCCGCAGAAGCGATTGAAAATCCCTTGCGTTGGCGACCTTTTCGAGCAGTTCCGGCTCCTGCGCAACGCTGATAATTTCCTCGTAGACCCGCACGAGCATTCCGTCGTCGGAATCGGTCGTTTCCGGGACGCCCATCAGGAAAATGACCCGGATGTCCTGACCGCCGTAGGAAACCGCTTTCGGAAACGTCCCGATTGCCAGTACCAGGCGCGGCCCCGCGTACTGTATCGTATGGGGAATCGCTACGTCATGGTCGAAGGCCATCGCGCCGAGTTTCTCGCGTTCCCGCAGACGTTCCTGAAAGCCTTCGTCAAGCTGTCCGGCGTCCGTTAAGGCGCGTACCATTTTGTCCAGCGCGGTTTCGTAGCTTTCGGACGCCTCAAAGGGAAAGAAGCGGCTCTCGTCGAGCAGTCCACCCATGACAAACCAGTTATCGTCCAGAATCGGCACGTCCACCCAGTCCCAGTATTTGGCCTTTTCGATTTTTTGCCGGAGGGCCTGTTCGTTGAATACTTCCCGAATCCGGATGACAGGGCGTTCCGTCGTACAAGGAAGGTCAACCGTGGTGAAAATCAGGTCAAAGGAGGCCAGCATTTCCGTAGTGACATTTGCGTTGGTGAGTTGCGTCAGCTCTACCGAACTGTCGAGGACTTTTCGCAGTTGCGCCGCGACAAGCCGCCCGGTCACGCGTCCGGGGCCGCTTAACAGCGCGGCGCGGAACGGTCGGAGGCGTTTTTCCTCCTGTTCTTCCAGAAACACGCCGAAGTAAGTCGCCAGAAAACTCCGTTCGTCCGCCGTGACTTTCAAGCCGTAGTCGCTGTAGATGACCTTTGAGGCGATTTCAGCCATACGCCACGCCAGCGGGTACTTTTCGCGCAATTCCCCTAACAGAGGGCTTTTCGTACGCACGTTGAATTTCAGGCGGTTCAGCATGAACATGAGATGATACAGAAATTCGTCAATCGCGTCGGGATTCTCAATGCGTATATCAAGTTCCCGCCGGATTTGCGCGAACAGCTTTTCGCCTAACGCCTTCATGCTTTCGTCCAGTTCGATGGCCTGCATATTCCGCACGTCCGCCGGCGTCCTCATGCCGATGATGGGAAGGAGGATAAACAGCCGTTCCTCAACCGGGAAGTCGACGCCGAGAAAGCGTCCAATCCGTCCCGCGAGCCTGTCCACGACGGCAAATTCCGGGCGGGCGGTGAGACTGTAAAACGAGGCGGTCAGTTCCCCGATGGGATGGTCGGTCAGAAAGCGGTCAAGCATGACAATCAGGAAATGCTCAAAGTTTTCCCGTGCGCTCGGCTCAAAGGGACTGTCCGCGAAAGTCTCCAGCGACATGCGCTCAATTTCCGGCTCGATGGGATAATCCCGGTAGATGGCGTCGTAGAGATTCTCAAGGACATAATGCCGGATGTCGCTTTCCGCGCCTTTGAGGATAAGTCCTTTTCCGGCCTTGCCGATAATCGCCAGCCGGTAGAGTTCCGCGTCGGCGCGCAGACGTTTCAAGTCATTCGCCAACGTTCCCCGGCTGATGCTCATTTCATAGGCCAGTTCGTCGGCGTTCAAGGGGGAATCGGCCCGCATGAGCTTTCCGAAAACGTAGTCCATGCGATTGCGCGGGGAGTTCAAAAATTTGTCGGTTTCCAGCAGACGGGCGCGCACAGCCTGAAAGCGTTCGGCGTCGTAGACGTGAAGCGTTAGTTTTCCCTGTTCGCTGTCAATGGAGGCGCAGCCTTTGAACTCCGCGTTCAACAGGCGAATGTCGTTGCGTATCGTTCGTTCGCTGACATCCAGCCGGGAGGCCAGCGCGGCGGCGGTTAGCGCGGACGTTCCGCAGAACAGCCGTAAAATGCCCGCTGTCCGGTCGTCGCCGAATAAGTTGCTCATACGCGCCAGCCTCCCTTCTTATGTTTTCCGGGCGCTCCCCGTGAACCCGCCGCCACAAACGCGGTCTCTCTGAACCTGTGAACCTGCCGCCCGAAGTGTTATCCTCTGGACTTGCCGCCCGAGATGTTGATAGTCGTGCCGGTAATATAACTCGAACGGTCGGACACGAGGAAGGCCGCCAAATTTCCGACTTCGTCCAACTTGCCCTCACGCCCCAGCGGAATGACTTTCCGGTAGTCGGTGGACAAGTCCTCCACCTTTACGCCCCGCGTATAGGCGAGAGCTTCGTTATAGGCGGGGGAACGCAGTCCGGTCGGCTCCATAATGCCGGGGGCGATTCCCACGACGCGGATATGGTACGGGCCAAGCTCTTTCGCCCAAGAGCGGATGAGGGCGTCCCTCGCGCTATTGGTGGCGGAGTAGGCGGACTGTCCCTGCGAACCCTCCTTGCCGGATTCGGAGGACATGCCGACGATGACGCCGCCGCCCTGCTTGAGCATTTGCCGCACGCAAGCCTGCGCGCAGTAGACCATGCCGCGGACGTTGATGTCGAACATCTTGTTGTAGGAATCGTCGTTAAGCTCGTACTCGGGCCGCTCGCCTCTCACATCGACCAGAAGCCGGGGAAGGTTGATTCCAGCGACGTTGACCAGCGCGTCGATTTTGCCGTACTGCGCTACAACGGCGTCGGCCATAGCCTGTACGCTCTGCGCGTCGGTCACATCGCAGTGCACGCAGTACGCGCCGTCGCGCTTCGCGCCGGTCTCGACCGTCAAGTCGGCGATGACCGGATACGCTCCCGCCGCCGCTAACGTGGTCACGATGTGGTTGCCAATGCCGGACGCGCCTCCCGTCACGATAACTGCGCGTCCTTCCAATCCCAGCCAACCTTGCGCCATATTCTATCGCTCCTTTTCCGTTTGATTGTTACGCTATCGGGAATGTTTTCCCAAAACCTGATGTCATTATACGGAAAAGGCGGCGTTGTTTAAGCCAATCTTTTTCCGGAGCGCGGAAAAACGTTGTAAGAGACGGTTCAAAGCGAACTGTCTTAGAGGCTGTCCCAAAATGGTTAGTGATAAGTCAGGACTGATGAACGGGAATGAGTTTTCTCCAAACGATAATCGCGCAGACAAATTCAATAAGAGCAAGGTAATTTTCCGTTTTCTTTTCGTTACGAATTGGCAGTTTTCAAAAGCGTTTCATAAAAGAATGCGTCACTTCCACGCGCCGGCGTTTGGCTTTAAAATTGGGATTGCGCTCCAGTTCCTTCTTTTCTTCTCCGCAATGAAATTCCGCGTCCAATTTCCTTACGCGTTTGACGATTACGGCGGACGCAGTCTCTTTCCGACTTTCGGCGCGTCCATTATAACGCACGGTGAGAGAACGCGCAAGGGAAAGGGACGCGTTGTTAGCGCCCCATCATCACAGGCTGATTTCCATATTATAGAAATTCGGGCGAACCCGAAACGGAACTCCGCGCCAAAAATGTGCCTTGAATCCGCGTCCAACACTGTCTTTACGACGGCTGCGAAAAGTCCTATGAAACTGGAAGCCGACGGGACACGGTTTTGTCTTGACAGGCAATTTTCCTTATGATACACTTTTCCGTGTCAGAGCCGCAAAAGAAACCCCTTCAAGGAGGCTTCTCTATGAATCATTTAGTCTACAACATTTCGTTCGATATAGCGGGACTTGCGCTGATTCTCTCCGTTGCCGCCATTCACATCATTACCTACCGCTCTTCGTCGAAAAACAACCGGGCGTTTCAAACGTTCCTGTGCGCTTCGGTCTGTGATGGCGTTATGGAGATTCTCACGGCCTTTACAATCAGCTACGCTCAAAGCGTCCCCGATTCCCTCAATATGGCCTTGAACACTCTGCACGGCCTCAGCGCGTGCGGACTGGCATATTTCGGTATGCGCTACGTCTTTTCCTGCGTTGGCTTCCGTTCGCGGGTTTCAACGCTCGCCAATCGTTCCGTATGGACACTCTACGCGCTGTTCCTGCTCGCAAATTCTCAAACGGGCGTGATGTATTCTTTTCAAAATCACGCTTACGTCAAGGGACCGCTGTTTCCTATAGGCTATTTCCTTCCTCTGTTTTTCGTCTGTCACGCGGGCGTCGTGATGTTTCGGCGCAGAGCGCGTTTTTCCTCCCGGCAGTTGTCGCTCAATTGGTTCTACGTCCTGATTCCTTGTTTTGTATCCGTCTTCCAGCCGTTCCGTCCTGACGTTCCGGCGACGTATTTCGCCTCGACGCTCTCCGCGCTGTTTATGATTTTCTCCCTTGAGACTTCCGACTATCAGCGCTTCCAAAGGGCGATGAAAGACTTGGAGGAGGCGAAAGCCGCCGCCATGAGCGCCAATCGCGCCAAGAGTGATTTTCTCGCCCGGATGTCGCATGAAATCCGCACGCCCATTAACGGCATTTTGGGCATGAACGGCATGATTTTAAAGGAATCGCGTAACGAGGAAATCCGGGAGTACGCGGAAAACATTGATTCCGCCGGACGCGGCCTGCTGGCCCTGATTAACGACATTCTGGACTTGTCCAAGATTGAATCCGGAAAAATGCGTCTGGCGCCCGTCTCCTACCACCTCAGTTCCGTGGTGAATGACTGCTACCACATGATAGCGCAACAGGCTAAGGAAAAGGGACTGTTCGTGAATACGGACATTGACCCGTCCCTGCCCTATCAGCTTTACGGCGACGAGGTACGTATCCGTCAGATTATCGTCAATCTGCTGACGAACGCGACGAAGTACACGGAAAAGGGCGGCATTACGTTTTCCGTATCCGGAACCGTGCGCGAAAGCGGGGAGGGCAAGATTCTGGACTTGACGCTCCGCGTGCAGGATACGGGAATCGGCATTCGGAAGGAAGACCAAAATCGGCTCTTTGAGGCCTTTACGCGGGCGGATGAAGTGCGAAACCGTTACATTGAGGGCACGGGCCTAGGCTTGCGCATTACGGCGCAGTTGATAGACTTGATGGGCGGGACAATCCACTTGGAGAGCGAGTACGGCAAAGGCTCGACGTTCACCGTGACCGTTCCGCAGTTGGTACAGGGCGAAAAGGTCGTGGGCAATCTGGACGTGGCGTCGGCGTCGGAGGAACGCGCCGCCAATGAGGAAAAGAAAGTCTTTACCGCCCCGGACATGTCCATTTTAGTCGTGGACGACGTGGAATTGAATTTGAAAGTTGTGCGGGGATTTCTGAAAGAATCCAAAATCCGGATTGACGCGGCGACCAGCGGGGCGCAGTGCCTTCAAATGGCGGCGCGCAAGCGTTACGACTTAATCCTGTTAGACCACATGATGCCGGATATGGACGGCCTTGAAACCTTTCGAAAAATGCGGTCTATGGAGCATTCGCTGAATCTGAAAACGCCCGTCATTATGATGACCGCTAACGCGATTGTAGGCGCAAGGGAGGAGTATCTGCAGTTTGGCTTTGACGACTACCTCTCAAAACCGATTATGGAGGCCGATTTAGTGCGGGCGATTTCCGCCAACGCCAAGCCGGAGCTTGTGCAATGGCTTAAGGAGGCGCCGGAGGAGGCGGACGCGTCTCCCAACAGCGACGCGGAAGAGGCCGACGGCGCCGGGTGGCTGGATAAGCTCTCGTT
>JAFSOM010000518.1 GCA_017447005.1 Oscillibacter sp. | reverse complement strand
TTGGGAGGCTGGGAGGCCTCCGACGATGAGGAGGCGTGGCAACCCGAATCTTTTAAAGATATGGGGGAGAAATGGGAACAATTTATCTTGGAGGAGAACCTTTTCGCGGATGATTCCGCCACGCTGGAAACGATTTTTATCAACGCCGACCCGGAGGATATTTCGGCGTTACGCGCTTTGCTAAGTTCCCCCGAAAGGGTTCGGGAACTGGAGGAAACCTATATCGCCCCGTTTCCGGAGGAAAATCAGGCGCAGACCTTTTCGGACTTGGACGCGCAGGTTAGAACCGCGGCAAAAAAACTTTGCGCGGAAAACGACAGTTACGGGTTTCTTTATGCGTTGCGGGAAAACGCGATTCGTCTTACCAAAGAGAGCGCCGCGCCTTTGGATAGGAATATTCCCTGCGCGGACACGGTTCAGCAAATGCGTTCCCGGTATCAAATATGCAAGGAGGCGCGGCAAAGAGAGCGCGACAATCTGGCGGAAAGGAAACGTCAGGCGGAAGAGGAACTCGACCGCCGGATAAACCGTCTGACCAAAAGCGACGTGAAAACTTTAAAAACGGAAACTCCGCCGTCCGATAAGGTCAAGCGCATTCCTGACGGGAGGGAAACATGGCTTTTGGATTCCGCCGCTTATTACTCCGGCGAGACGACGTATTATATTAAAAATATTAAGAAGTACGTGGAATCTCTCTACGGCAGTTATTATCAGTCCACGGAAATGGATTCCGCTTTTTCCGCTCTTCATCAGAATCTGGTTGATTTATGTTTCCTGATAAACACGGAGATGCGCAGTCGCGCAATCCCGCGCAACCCTTTTTCCGCCGCCACGTTCCAGACGCAGGAAATACGCGAAAGGCTGTCTCAAAGCGAACGCGAAAGCCTGAAACGGGCGTTGCTGGACGCCATGGAATCCGGACAGGCGGCAAGCGACGCGCTCCCGGCGAATATAAAAGTCAACGCCCGGGAACTCGTGGACATTTTCGCGTCCGCGAGCAAATATTATTTTTTCCGTCAGGCATTAGACAATTTTGACGCGGAGCCGGACGGCGACAATACGGATTCTTACGCGAAATTTTTTGACGATTATTTGAGCGTAAATCGTCTCCGTGACGCGAAATATATTCTGGAATCGTGGATTGAGCGCGGCGAAATGCCGGAAGGTTACAGTTTCCCCTCCGCGCTGGCGGCAATCCTGAACAAAAACGGCGCCGCGTTACGGGAGCGCAAAGAGGCGAATGACGCTATCATAGAGCGTCATAAGCGTCTGAACGAGGACAAAATCAAGCTCTGGGAACGCTACAAGCCCGACTTTGAAGCGTTTGCGGAGCCGCCGCTGTACGTAGAGGTAGATGTCAACGATAAACGCAAGGACATTCCGAAAACTGATGGCCTGTCCGGGGACGCGGACGGCGACAAAATTCTTGATGTTCAGGAAACCGACGGCGTAACCGATAGCAATCATTTTGACGGCGCAAGCGCGGACGGCGGCGCAACCGACAGCAATCAGCCCGACGACGCAAGCGCGGACGGCGGCGTAACCGACAGCAATCAGCCTGACCACGCAAGCGCGGACGACGGCGCAACCGATACCAGTCAGCCCGACGACGCGAATATGGGCGGTCATAACGAAAGCGCAAATTATCAACCGCCGATAGTTTCGCTGGATAAGTCGTCAAACGGGCCGACAGTACGCAAAGGACGCTCAAGTTACCGCGATTTCTGATAGAGAAGGAATCATACTATGCGCGAAACGCTTCGAGATTATCACATTGAGCGCGTGGTGTCGACTAACACCAGCAAATTGTACTTCGCCCGACGGCGCGGACGCGCTTATGTGCTCAAAGAATATCTGGCCTATCGTTTTTTAAGTCCGGAAACCCGCAAGGACGCGGGCGAACAGTTGTTGGAGACCGAAAAACGCGCTCAAGACTTCTTTCGACATCTTATCAAAATTGCGCGGCTCATGCAAAAGCGTTGCAGACGAAACGGCCTTCTGAATATCCCCTGCGACGTGTTCCGCGAGCGTGAGTTTATCTATAAAGTGACCCGGGGCGTGGAAAGTTGCGCGATTGACCCGGCGCGTCTGCATACGTCTCTGACGCGGCGGCAAATGGACGTTTTTTTGAAAACCGCCCTGACGCAGTTGGCCTCCTTGCAAACGATGCGCTTTGTCCACGGGGACATTAAGCCGGAAAACCTGATTATCGTACAAAAGAAAGCGCTCTATTCCGCCGTAATGATTGATTATGATTTCGGATTCGTCGTCGGGGACAGTCCGCGTGACTACACGCTGACGTATACGCCCGAATACGCCTCCCCGGAGATGGTCGCCTTTCAGACGGCGAGAGCGGACGGACAGACGCAAAGCGCGGATTTGCTGAAGGCGTTTCGAAAAATCACCTGCGCGACGGACGTTTTTTCGATGGGCTGCGCGCTGGCCTATTTCCTGACGGGTCATCCGCCCGGCGTCTACACGGACGAGGCGGCCCTGATTCCCGCCGCCATGCTGGAAATGGAAATCCCGTTACGGTTAGCGGAGTTTCATCCCGTCTGGCGGACGCTTGTCCGGGAAATGTTGCGCAACGCGCCGGAAGAAAGGCCGTCCGCGTCGGAAATTCTCGACGCGCTCAACCGCGCCGAACGCGCCGGACTGATGGACGCCATGGACGCGCCCTTTGACGCGGCGTCGGGCTACGACTTCGGAAGTTCTCCGGCGACATTTCTGGGCGGTCAGAAAATGCGCGTGGGCCGGAATCTAAGCAAATTCGGAACGTGCGCCGTGTGGCTCTTGGACGACCTCTGGACAGTCGACGGATATACGCCCCTTTTGACGCGGCTAAATCAGGCGGCTGTACGGCGGAAAGCGTATTATCAGGCGGTTCTCAGGATTCTGGATACCTTCCGCGACGCTTCCCCGGCGCTTCCCCGCGCTCAACTGGCGCAGTGCGGCGACCTGCATTTCATAGAGCAACTTTCGCCGGACGGCCCATGGGTTACGCTGGAACAGTTCCGGGAAAACGGCTGTTCCCGGGCTGAGGCCGACCGCCTGACGCTGGAACTGCTGGACGCGGTGGAATTACTGCACAGTCAGGGCCTGTTAAATTGCGCGCTGACGAAAGAAGATATTTGGTTCGTGACCGGGGAGGACGGAATCGCGCATCCGTTTTTAGCCCGTCCGCAACGTTTTCTGCTGGCGGGGCGAATCCCGGAACGGGACGATATTGACATTGCGGCGGACATTCTCGCGCCGGAAATGTGCAGATACTTGGGAAGTCAGTCCCCGGGGGACAGTCTGGAGATTGCAAATCTTATCGGCCCGTGGTCGGACGTGTTCAGTCTCGGCCTGATTTACCACGCGCTTCTGTGCGGACGCTGGCCCGCGACGGCGATACCGGAATACGCCTACCTCGGCATTTCCGCGCAGGGCGGCGACGCGGACGAACCCGGAATCTTGTTTGACGCGAACATCGACCCCGCCCGGAAAGCCGTTATCGTCGCAATGACCGCTTTTCAGCCCTCCGACAGGCCCGAAAATTGCGCGGCGGTGAAGTCTATGATTCGTTCCGTCCGGGAGGACGCCCGCCCGCCCAAACAGGAAAATGACCCGGATGGGCGTAAAGCGGGCCGGGAGGACGTTGAGGAGCCGATTGACCTTTCGGACGATTCTTTATTCGTCGACATGGAAACGGGGGACAATGAGGCGTTGGAGCTGGAATTTGAGGATACGCCGGAGACGGAAGAACCCGTCGCGCTGTGGGACGATTGACGGCGCGTAACGCCGGACGCGGAAACGGCGGATATGGCCCGGAATTTCGGCTTTCATAAAGCCTTCATCAAGATGGCTTCGCCGTCTGGACGGAAAACGGCGCGAACTTCGGATTTTTGGAAAGCGGATTTCTTGTGAAGTCCGCCGGATTGGGGGAATGGGCATGGCGACATTGAAATCAGGCCGCTACAGCGTCCCTGGACAATGGAATACGGCTACCATGGGCCGCTGGGCGCTTGGGAAAGACAATCAAACGGGCCGGGACGTGTTTATCAAAGAGTTCATGAGCAAGCGCTACGTGGACAACCCTGAAAATTATGAAAACCTCCGGCGCACGAATGAGCGCACGGACGCCTATCGAAAACTTACGGAACGCATTAACGGCGCGGTCAGCAAAATCGCGGGTAACGGCGGCGATGTCGTCGTCACGACGGATTTTTTCAGGGAGGGCAATTTTTTATATAAGGTCAATGAAAAGGTGGACTTCTTTTCATGGAATCCGCGGGAAGTTCACGAGCGGCTTTCCGCCGATGAGATAGACGCGCTGATGCTTCGTCTGGTGCACGCCTTAGCCGCGCTCCACGGCGCGAACATTCTGCATTGCGATTTGAAACCGGAAAATGTGTTTATTGTCCGGCAGGATGAGATGTATTTCGGCATGATTTCCGATTTTGACGACAGTTTCTTTATGGACGAGCTTCCGCCCAAACAGGACATTGTAGGCACGCCGGAGTATATGTCGCCGGAACTGGCCGCCTATACGATGGGCGACGAGGATAAGCCGTTGGAAGGGCTTCCCTTGGGGCCGGCGTCGGATTTGTTTTCCATTGGCCTCATTTATCATATGTACCTGACGGGAGAAATGCCGAAATTTGACACGGAATACTATAACGGGCAACTGTTCAGCGCGATGTTCGACGACGCCGAGTACGCGTTGAGCGACAAACTGAACGCCCCTCATCATGCGCTGATTCAACGTCTGTTGATTCCCGACCCCGCGTGGCGTATCAACAACTGCGCGGCGCTGGCGCAGGAAATCGGCAACATTCGCAGACAGCGCGATAAGGAGTACCGCCTGATTCTGACCGACGGCGAGCGCAAACTGAAAAACCGTACCGTCACGCTTTACGGCTCCTACTTCATCAGCAACGGCGCGGAAAAAGAGGAAATTACCGAGGCGGTGCAGAATGTCCGCATAGGGAAAGACGCGCAGGCGACCTTAAAGGGACTGCTCCCGGAAATGCCCCTGTTCATACAGTGCGGCGAAGAGCTGAAGCTGATTCTATGGAAAGACGCCGGGAAAGTCAAGGAATGCGCGTTTTCCGTCTCTCCGCCCAAGCGTTTCACAATTCAAGTTTCCTGCGACGGGACGCCCCTTTCCGGCGCGAAGCTGACCCTTGAGCGGCGGGAGGGAGAGGAATACTTGCGCCACGAGGAAAAGACGACGGATTCCGAAGGCAAGGCCGTCTATTCGGATTTGCCCGAGGGAGAGTATACGCTCGAATGCGGCGGCGTCAGGCTCCCCGTTACGTGGGACGACGAGAACATCTTCCGCTTTGCGTTGAAAACGTATCGTCTGCGGGTAACGAAGGACGGGAATCCCGTTGCCCGCAAGCCGCTGACGCTCTCCCTGCGCATGAGCGCCGGAAACCGTAAAATCAGGGACGGCGCCACGGACGATAAAGGCGAGTTTTCGTTCCGGTACCCCGTGAACAACCGGACATGGCACGCCGCCTGTAACGGCTGTGAGGAAACGTTCCGCTGGCAATCGAACGGCTCGTATGAATGGAAACTCAACGCGGGCGTCCCGCTTACGCTCCTTGCGCTGATTCGCAACTCTACGACGCCGGTTCCGGGCGTCCGCATGGCCGTGGCGCGGAAAACGGAGAGCGGTCAATACCGCGTTGTGAAAACAATGGACACGGACAGCGCCGGACAGGCGCGCATGGGTTCGTTTCCTCCCGGCAGGCATTACGTCGCCGCGCTTTCCGTCCCGAAAGGCTATCTTCTTTGCGACATGAAATTGAAGCGTCCGCGTCCGCTGACCATTCCCGAAGGACATTCCAGCGTGAAGGCCCGGATTGAGTTCCGAAAAGAACTGATTCCGGAAAATCCGGAAAATATCGTTTCCAGCGAGGACATCCCCGAGACGGTCAGCACCGCATGGCGTAAGCTGATACGTTACAAGGACGGGAGCATTGTACTGGTAAAGGAAAACGGCCTGACGGAAACGCTCATCAACGCCCGGGAGTTAGGCCTTTACGGACTGGGGCAGTACAAGCGGGACAAATCATAGAAAAGGGTTGAAGTTATGGGATGGTTATGTCCGCAATGCGGCGCGGAAAACGCGTTTTTTGTACGGCGTTGCGAGGCCTGCGGAAAATCCGTCGGCGTCGCCTTCCGCGCATGGAATCAACTGGGCGCCCTGTGCGAAAGACTGTGCGCCGGAGAGCCGATAGAAAGCGAGGCTTGGGGGCCTTGGGGCGTTTTCCCGAAATTTTTCCGGGCAAACCGCCTCACGCGGACGCTCCTCTATGCGCAGACAGTCGCGTGTTTGGCGTGCGCGGCGTTCCTTATCGTCGCCGCGGCGTGGACGAACGGCGGCTTCTCCGTGCGGGAGCCGCCGGAGCGCGTTTCCTATGCGCGGACGCTGGAACGCCGCTTGGAACAGACCGGAGAAATCATTGACGCCGTGCGGGACAGCGGGCGCGACGGCATACGGAAATTAGACGAGTTTCGCAAACAAGCAGGGATTGCCGCCGACAGCGTCCGCTTTTCCTCCGTACCCGACGGGATGGCCCCGGCGGAATCCTCCGTACCCGACGGGACGGCCCCGCCGGAATTCCGAATATCCGAACAAATCGACGCCTTTACGGGCGCGTGTGAAAACGCCCGCTCCCGCGTTTCGCAACAGTGGGAGACGCTCAAAGACGGGCTGAAATCCTTATGCGAAAAGGCGGCGTTTTGGAAACCATATCTTGAGGGGCGTGACGAATCATGATGAAATTTTCGCCGGTACAGATACTGCTCGCCGGTATCGTGGGAACAACCGGATTAATGTATCTGTTTTCCAGAGCTTATATCCTGCTCTCTTCCCTCGCGCTCAGGCTTTACGTGGGGAAGAATGATAAAATATTGCTGGAACTAAGGAGTAAAAACGCGGATTTGGAAATGCAGGCGAAACAAGAGGAACAGGAGAGGGCGGAACAGGAGAAGGAAACTCACTTTTTTCACGACGATTTCCTGACGGAAATTCAAAAGGCGAATATCAATCTTTCCCTTGCGCTCTTATTCTCGTTTCTCCTGATGATGGCCTTATGGTTTTTCGCCCCGGACGGCGCCCAGTCTGCGCGAGCGAAGATGATGTTACTGCTTCAGCTCATTTCCTGCGGCGCGTTTCTGACGGCGGAAATTACAAAGGCCCTGACCTCCGTCATTCTGCCCGCCCGCCTCAGTCGGCGCAAAGAGGTGATAAGCAAGCAGAACGCGCATAACTACGCGCTGATTTTCATTGTCCTGTATACGATTGGACGCTGGATTTACTCGTTGTAACCGTTGCAAATCTTCACGCGGAGCGGAGGAGCCATATGGAATCCAAAAAAAACGTATACCACGCCAAATGTCCGAAAAACGGCCAGCGCTTTTTGATTGAGACGGAAACCGAAAACGGCATGGAGTCCGTAACGAATTTTGTGGACATTACGGACGCGCAGGCGGAAAAAATCGGCGGCGGGAGGGCGTGGCCCGTTTTGTATACGTCGCCGAATCTGCGCCGCTGTCGCTGGTGCGGAACGCGGGAAATCAATTCCTGTTCCTGTCAGCAAAAGCAAGGCTGTCCGCCCTACGGTTCGTACCGGTATCAATGTCTGTTCTGCAAGGAGCTTGTCCCGGAACTGGGAAAGCCCGGGGACGTTCATCAACTGCGTTTGAGCGTCACCACGCCCCGTTTTGACGACATCGGCCCGTTGCTTACGAATATGGGCTTTCAGGTCGCGTCCTTCGCAAGTACGAGCTTTGACTGCGACGTGCTCTTTATCAACTGCGGCACGCCGGACAATATCGACGCCGCGCAACTGCGCGATTTTATCCGTAACGGCGGCTGCGCGTATGTTTCCGATTGGGCCGTCCGGCGCTTGGAGGAGGCCTTCCCCGATTCCATTGGGACGTTGACGGAAGGGAAAGCGGGCGCTTATCCCGCCACAATCATTGACCCCGAATTAAATTCCATTGTCGGCGGAACTGTCGACGTGCATTATGATTTGCCCCGTTGGGCGGTCATCCGCTGGCATAAGGGCGATTGCCTCATACGCGGCGCGGGAAATCCGGACGTTCCGATGATGGTCACGTTTACGGAAGGACAGGGACGCGTATTCTATACCAGTTTTCACAATCACGCGCAGGCTTCGGAAAAGGAACACGCGCTCTTAAAGCTCATGTTACTGCGTCAAATCAGTTCAGTGTGCAATCAGACGATTGAGGAAATTGGAGGGGAACTGGGATTAAATATCGCCGACCTCGGAAGTCTCAGCCGCAGATAAGCGATTTTTACGCCGTCTTTTGGTGAGCGGCGAAACGTCCCGTCTCCTGAACGCCCTCAAAACGTCCGCCGCCGGAAAGCGGTATCCCGGCGACGCGAACGCGTTCGGCTTACTCAAGCTCCAAATCGGAAAGGCGGCAGGCCAGCAGAATCAGACTGAACATCGCGGCGCGGGCGGCCTCTCCGTTCCGGTTGCGGATGTAACGGATGATTTCGCGGTAGTCGCGCAGAAAAACGCCGGTTCGTTCGCTCGACGCGCTGTTGTATTCCTGTATGGAATGCTGGAGAATCGGTATCAGTTGCGCGAACAGAGGGTTATGACAGGCGGACGCAATGGCGGAATGAAAATCCCGTTCGGCCTGTATCACGGACTGTCCCTGCGCCGAAAGCCTGTCCATCTGTTCCAGAAGGGCTTCCATGTGCTGAAGTTCCTTTTCGTCGGCGCGTTTGGCGGCGTAATAGGCGGCGGCGGGTTCCAAGGACAGGCGATACTCCATCAGGTCACGCGCCGAGGCGTCGGTGAGCGGCCCCTCGCCGGAAACCGGGTCGGCGCGTAAGGCCGGGTCATTGGAGATGACGTATGTGCCGCGTCCGCGACGAATTTCCACCAGTCCCCGCGTGCACAGTATCCGGATGGCTTCGCGGAGCGTAATTCGGCTGATGCCAAGTTCCTGCGACAATTCCAGTTCGTTGGGCAACTTGTCGCCGGGGTGGAAACGGTGCTGGATAAAAATCATATCCATGATTTCATCGGACGCTTGCTCTGAGAGCGGCGAACCGGATGTTTTCATACAATACCTCCCGTGTCAGTGATACGTATCGCGCCCGAGACGGTTTTTTTCGTTCTCTCTGGCGTGATGTCCGCGCCGATTATACCGCTTCCTGACAACGATTGCAAGATTTCATGCCGATTGCAAGATTTCCGGCGCGGTCTGATGACAGCGACGATTTCCCGGATAACGCAAATCCGGCGAACCGACGTAACGCCCGAGCGCGGATATTTTTCAAAAAAATCGGCGTAACCTCTTGACAAATCGAAAAAGAGGCGTATAATGTACTTTGTTATCCCGTATTGCGCGGGATGAAAATTCGGATAGCGGGTTTGTGTAAGGGTAGCACAGCAGACTCTGACTCTGTATGTGAGGGTTCGAATCCTTCACCCGCTGCCAGCCGAAAGCCTTGAAACTACGGGGTTTCAAGGCTTTTTGTTGTCCCTTGACCCTTATTTTGACCCTTACGCGCTTTTCGCCGCGTTTCGACAGCGTTCCGGGGCAGTCACTCCATGTCGTCAATGTACCGTTGCATACGATTGGCGCTGTCCTCCTTCATCCGCTCCGACACATGGCCGTATACGTCCAAGGTGAAAGCGGCGGTCGCGTGGCCCATGTTGCCCTGAACGGTTTTCACGTCATCCCCGTTTTGCAGGGACAGCACGGCGAACGTATGCCGGAGGTCGTGAACCCGCGCTTCGGGCGCGCCCACGGAGGCGGCCAGCTTCTTGAAGTGGCTGTAGACCGTCTGTGGATGGAGATGACCGCCGAGGGCGTTCGTAAACACAAGCGCGGACTGCCGCTCCTTCTCGTTCTTCCAGCCAGTCCACTCGCAACCAGCCAGCAGGCGGTCTTCCGTCTGCTTCTTTTGCCACTCGCGGAGAAGCGTCATCACGTAGGGCGCGGGCGCAATGACCCGAACCTTGTCGTTTTTCAGGGAGGCGAACACAAAGCCGCCTTCCGACAGCGGACGCTTTTGGAGTTGCTTGTCAATCGTCAGCCGCTGTTTGGAGAAGTCCACGCAGTCCCAAGTGAGGCCCAGAGCCTCTCCGAGCCGCAATCCGGTGAACACGACCACCTTGAACAGCGTCCCGAAACCGTCGTTTCCGGCGGAGGCTACCAGTCCGCTGACCTGTTCGTCCGTCAGGGGCTTGACGGCTTTCTTCTCCACACGGGGGAGAATCACCGCTTCGGCGGGATTCCGGCGAATATACTCCAACTGAACGGCGACTGACAGGCATTTCCGAAGAACGCCGTGGACATTGCGGACGCTTTTGGGCGTCAGAGGTTCCGCGTTTTTACCGCCCCGCAGAAGGGCGTTGTCGAACGCCTGAATGATATGGGGATTCAACTGTGACAGAGTGTAGTGTCCAAGGGCGGGCAGAATGTGGGTTCTGACCTGAGCCTTGTAGCTCTTGATTGTAGACCACTTCTTGTCTCCCATATACTCCGTCGTCCAGATTTCCAGCCAAGCCGCCAGCGTCATCTGACAGGGGTCCGTATAGGTGCCCTCGTCCAGTTCCACCGTAACCTGAGCCAGCTTTTCGCGGACTTCCTTCTGGGTCTTGCCGTAAATCGACTTCTGAATCTGCTTTCCGGTGATGGGGTCAAAGCCTTTCGTAAAGCGG
>JAFSOM010000517.1 GCA_017447005.1 Oscillibacter sp. | reverse complement strand
GCGTCGTCAATATGTCGCGCTATGAAGTTCAGGCTTTGCCCATCAAAGACAAATGGGGCGTTCTCATGCGCAGAGACGACCCGCTTGCCGAATGTGAAACCATTCGCCCGCAGGATTTGCGGGACAAGCCGCTGATTCTCAGTCGGCAGACCATCAGCAACGCGCAGATTCTCCGGTGGCTGGACAGGCCGACGGAGGAATTAAACATTGTGGCGACGTATTCGCTGGCCTATAACGCCGCGCTCATGGCCGCTGAGGGATTTGGCTACACTCTGGCGCTGGACGGGCTGATTCATGTGTCCGGCGACGGCGATTTGTGTTTCCGTCCGCTGGAAAAAAGCCCGGAACTTCCGATATATCTGGTATGGAAGAAATATCAGGCGTTCTCGAAAGCGTCAACTTTATTTCTGGAACAGTTTCGGCGGGAAATTGCGGAAGCCAACAGCGCAAGCGTATAATATGCCTTTGAAGCATGGGATTCCATACAAAATAAGTATTTGACGGACAGTAAAAAATTGTCTATAATTGCGAAAAGGGGCAGATTTTGTTTCCCGGATTGGATGGAAGAAGGAGGAATCTGAATGCTTCAACTGCTCATCAACCTGCTGACGCCGATTTTCGAGGGAATGGGCGTCAGCCCCACGGACGTGGAAACCTACGTCCACGACCTGAGCGGCTACATCTACGCCATTTTCGGAACGCTCCTGTTGGCTGTCATTGTGATGGTCGCGGCTCACTGGCTCGTGAAAAAAGGACGGCGCGGCCTTGTGCGCTGGGGCGCGGGTCTGGCGTGGGTGACGGTAGCCGCCATTATCGCAAACGTCATTTGCTTCGGCCCCATGTACAACAATATCGCCCCGATTCTCAACGGCGGCGCGAGCGTATCGCCGGAAGCGGCGGCGCGGTCGGAGGAAGTCATCCGCAAAGTGGGCGAGGAGGGCATTGTGCTGGCGCAGAACGACGGCCTTCTGCCGCTGTCCAGCACGACGAAACTCAACGTCTTTGGCTGGGCGTCCACGAATCCCATCTACGGCGGCACGGGTTCCGGCTCTTCCAGCAACGAGGGCAACGTGGACATTCTCACGTCCCTGAAAGACGCCGGGTTTGAAGTCAATCAGGACATTATCGACATGTACGCGGCCTACAGTCCCACCCGCGACTTAGGCGGCAACGTGGTCAGCGTCAACTTTACGAACTGGTCTTTGCCGGAGCCGCCCGTCGAGAATTACACGGACGAACTGATGGACGGCGCGAAAGCGTTTTCCGACACGGCGTTAATCGTACTGGCGCGTAGCGGCGGCGAGGGACAGGATTTGCCCGCGAACATGGGCGCGGTCATTGACGGGACTTATGACAACGTGCGTCAGACTCTTGCCAACGGAAACGAGCGCTACAATTATTACGCTTCCTCTTACGCCAACAACTCCGACGCCTACGACGATTTCGCCGCCGGGGAAACCTATCTGCAACTCTCCCGCACGGAACGCGACATGATTGGCCTTGTTACGTCGGAATTTGACAACATTGTTCTGGTTGTCAACGCCAATAATCCTATGGAACTGGGCTTTGTCAACGACTATCCCTCCATCCGTTCCGTGATTCTGGCTCCCGGCACGGGGCGCACGGCTATGGCGGGACTTGGGGAAATCCTGAAAGGAACGGTCAACCCTTCCGGGCGGACGATTGAAACCTATGTCTACGACCAGAAGGCCACGCCCGCGTGGAACAATTACGGCAACTTTACTTATGATAACGTGTCGGATTTGCAGGCGCAGTACACGGAAGCGGACCCGGCGTTTCAGGGCGTGTTGTCTTTTGTGAACTATGCGGAGGGCATTTACGTCGGCTACCGCTTCTACGAAACCGCCTACGCCGAAAATATGCCGGGCTTCGACTATGACAGCGCGGTGCAGTATCCTTTCGGGCACGGCCTGAGCTATACGACCTTCTCACAGGAAATCACGAATTTTACTGACAGCGGCGACAGCGTTTCCCTCGCCGTTACCGTCACAAATACTGGAGCGACAGCGGGCAAGGAAGTCGTGGAACTGTATTATACTCCGCCCTATTATAACGGCGGCATTGAAAAGGCGGCGGTCAATCTGATTGACTTCGCCAAGACGGAAATTTTACAACCCGGCGCGTCGGAAACCGTGTCTTTTGAAATCGCAAAGGAAGATATGGCGTCCTACGATTCCTCGGCTATCAAGACGGCGAACGGCGGCTATATTCTGGAAGCGGGCGAATACGTTTTGAGCGTCCGCGCCGATTCCCATACGGTATTGGATGAGGTTTCCTTCACGCTGGATTCCGATATTGACTACAGCGTGACGGGCCGCGCTTCCGATAACGACGTTGCCGTAAACCGTTTTGAAAGCTATTCCAACGGCGGCGTGACGTATCTCTCCCGCGCCGACGCGTTCGCCAATTACGCTACGGCGACTGCCGCCCCCGCGGATTTCGCCATGCCCGACGACGTTCGCTCCTATCTGGACGCGCATTCCGTCGCGCACTACAACCCCGCGGACCACGAAATCCCCGGAACGGAAATGCCCGTCACGGGCGCGAAAAACGGCCTGACGCTCAAAGACTTTGTCGGCGCGTCCTACGACGACCCCCGCTGGGAACAGTTGCTTGACCAGTTGACCGTCGAGGAAATGTGCCAGTTGGTGCAAATCGGCGGCTTCTCCACGGTGGCGGTAAACTCCGTCGGCAAAGTCGCCACGCAGGACAGCGACGGCACGGGCGGCCTGAACGACTGGTACACTGGCGTGTACGGGACGCCCTATCCCACGGAAACCATGATTGCGCAGACGTGGAACAAAGAGCTTGCCTATGAAGTCGGGGAGGCTATCGGGCAGGAGTACGCCGACACGCATATTTACGGCTGGTACGGCCCCGCCATGAATATGCACCGCACGGCGTTCAACGGACGCAACTTCGAGTATTATTCCGAGGACGGCGTACTGGCGGGGAAAATCGCGGCGGCGGAAGTCAACGCGGCGGCGACAAAGGGCGTCTACGCTTATATTAAGCATTTTGTCGTCAACGACCAAGAGATTAACCGCTGTACGGCGCAACAGATTCACCTTACGGAACAGACGCTCCGCGAAATCTATATGAAGCCGTTTGAAATCGTCGTGAAGCAGTACGATTTTGACAACAATCCGCTTGCGGTCATGTCGTCCTTTACGCTGATTGGGCCGCGCTATACGGGGGCGAACAGCGATTTGCTCAACGGCGTTCTGCGCGGCGAATGGGGCTATCAAGGCATGGTTCTCACGGACTGGTACGGCTCCTACGGCTATCAGCTTACCATGGACAGCGTTCTCAACGGCAACGACCTCATGCTGGGCTTTGGGCGCAACGCCCGCACCGCCATTGAAAACCCCGATTCCCCCACGATGGTACAGGCCATGCGGCAGGCGTCCAAAAATATCATGTTTACGATTGTCCGCAGCGGCAACTATACGATGGAGGAAGAGAGTTCCGGTATGGACAACATGACCCGCACGTTTATTTTGATTGACCTATTGACGGCGGCTGTGGTTCTGGGCGCGGGCGCGGCTGTGATTCTGAATTATCGCAAAAAGAAAACGGTCGCGGTCTGATTCTGAGCCTCTATTTTCACTGCACAGCTTGAAATTCCTATGACAACACGAAACCCTCAAACGCGGCGACGCTCCGTCACGTTTGAGGGTTTCACGTATATCGTGGATTTTTGATGTGATTTTTTGTGTTTATTTTCGCATGATTTCTCCAAAATCGCGGCGTTTCAGCAATTTTTCAAGTTTCCATTTAATTAGGGATGACATGGGTCATCCATTGAGATTTCATAAAGGGTAGGCAGTCACTATCGGGATATGCGGACAAACCTGAACAGTCGGAAGAAAGGGACTCCGAACGAAGCTCGTGAAAAGCGGGAGGAAACGTAAAGCTATTGCGCGGAGAGGGAGCGGTTCCGAACTTTAGCGACAAGCGTCTTTAATATTCATGCCGGAGCGGACGCCGAATTTCCGCGCTTCGTAACTGGAAGTAGCCACAACGTCGCGCTCCGTTGGTCTGGCGCTGATGAGGGAGCGTTTGACGAACCGGACTATTCGGACTACGACGAATGCCGGGACGAATACGGCGACGGTTCGGAATCCCCGGAGGAATAAGGAGGAAGGATAGCGCGGAGCGGCTTTCGCGTATGCGAAGGCCGTCTATCCGCTAATCAGGCGTTATCCTTCAACAGAACTTTGTACGTCAGGTCGATTGCGAAAGCCCCTACAGACGCGGTTATGAGAATCGCAAGCACGGATACGGTCAGCGTAACCATTCCGCAGGAAAGTCCCATAGCGAGCGGCATGCCGCCAATCGCGGCCTGAACGGTAGCTTTCGGCGTGTGCGCAATCATGCAAAAGAGCCTTTCCCGGAGGTTCAGATTCGGGCAGTCCCGCAAAACCTCCGCGATTTCCTGTTCAGCCGCCACGATTCGTCACCCTCCTAACGCTTGCCGGACAACAGGGGGCGGACGTATGGATAAGACACGCAAAAACGCCGAGCATTCTGAAAAGCAGGACGCCGAAAATCAGGACAACCATTGAAAATCCGGCGGAAACCATAGCGCGTATCTCCACCGACGCGCCCACCAGAACAAAAAGGAATATTTCAGCCGGAACCCATTGTAAGTGGTAATATAGAGTGTACCAAAAACGGACAGATAGACTG
>JAFSOM010000516.1 GCA_017447005.1 Oscillibacter sp. | reverse complement strand
TACGGCATAGGCTTTCCGTCCGGCCCGGTCGGCCAGCCGTAGTAGGGCGGATAGCCGCCTTGTACGGGGGCCTGCGGCGCGGCGTTCTCCATGGGCGCGATATGCGGCGCGGGTTGCGGGGCCTGTTGCGCCGCCAGCATTGCGTTTATTGCGTCCTGACTCATCACGCCGCCGCCGGACGCGGGCGCGGGAGACGGCGCGGCGGGTTGCGCGGAGGCCATGCCCGACATCATGCGCTCTATTTCCTCTTGGCTCATCATGCCGCCGGAGGAAGGCGCGGGTTCGGGCGCGGCGCTCTGGTTGAACAGGGCGTCAATCTCCGTCGCGCTGAGGTTCTTCCCGCCCGGACTGGGTTCGGATGAGTTCTCCAGCACGACCGACGAATCCTCCCCGTCGCCGAGGCCGAATCCGGAAATCATCTCTTTGGCCAAGTCCACCGACATGACGTTGATAAATTCGCTCTGTACGGAGTCCTCAATGTTGAGCGCGAACTGCACCACGACGACAGGCCCTGTCTTGACCGGGAGCCACTGGTCGCGCAGATTGTCCACGTTGGAGCCGTCGAACGTCTCCGGCGTGGAGATGTTCACCACGCGCCCGAGGAAATCCGACAGCGCCGTTGACGACGCCCCCATCATCTGGTTCATGACCTCACAAACCGCGCTGAGGGTCAGTTCGTTGAGTTCAAATTCCTCTTCCGGCGTCTCCATGCCCATGAGAATATCCACAATGACCTTGACATCGTGCATTTTCAAAAGCATGATATTACTGCCGTGCAGACCCGCCACATACTTAATTTCCACGCCGATTGCGGGGTCCAAATCGCCGAGCGTGAAGTCCTCCGCGTTCACCACGGAGACTTCCGGCGTGGTAATGTCGACCCGATGGTCCAGCAGGTTGGAAACCGCTGTCGCCGATGAGCCTAGGCTGATGTTCATAATCTCGCCTATGGCGTCGATTTCCAACGGTGAGAAAAGACTACTCATCTTCCTGCTCGCTCCCTCCCTCTATGTGATGCACATCCTTGATTTTGACTGCCACGTGTTTTTCATCAACGCCCATCAGTCCGGAGAACCACTGCCGCTCGCCAATCCACAGCGACACGGCGGAATCCTTCTTGATGTTCATGTCAATGACATCTCCCACGTTGAGCGTATATATATCTCGAAGCCGCAGCCAAGTACGCCCAAGCTCGGCGGTGATGACCAAATCGGTCTCTTCCAAATGCTCGTAAATCTCCTCGGAGTGGTCTTCCAACTGCTTTCTCATGGCGCGGTTCTGCCGGGCGATGCCCTCAAAGATTTTGCTGAGAACCTCGTCGGGGAGGCAAATGTCGAACCGGCCTTCCACATTCGGGAATTTCACGTCCACGCTGACGACGACCACGGTCTCTTCCAGTCCGATGAGCTGCACGAGGGTGGGATTGGTTTCCACGCGCCCGAACTCAAAGTCAAGGTGGAGGTAGTTTTCCCAGCTTCCGCCCATCAGCGAAACGAACTCCGAAATCAGGTTGGCGTACAGCGTCAGGTCAACGTTGGTGTAGGCGTAATCGGAGGACAGATAGCCCACGTCGCCCGTGCCGCCGCACAGACGGTCAAACATGCTAATCATCACGTTGGGCGTGGCGCAGATAATGACGGGGGTTTCCTCGCGCTGTCCGTCAAGGTGGAGGTAGGCCAGCGACACAACTTCGCCTTCCAGAAGGGCGTTTGAGAACTCATAATACCTCTGTTCGTCCACGGTGTCAACCGTAACTTCGCAAGTGGCGTGGACAAGCGCGTTAATCCGCGTCGTGAGGACTTTCGCGTAGTTGTCAAAGACGCCGTTGAGCATTTTGAGGCGTTCCTTGGTATACTTGCGCGGACTGCGGAAGTCGTATTTCTGATATTTTTCTTTAGGTGGCGGGGGCGGTTTATCGGGTTCCGGATTAAACGCGGCTTGCAGAAGCGCGTCAATTTGACTTTGTGACAATACTTCGGCCATTGCTTCCCTCTTTTCCTGCCTGCCGGACTTCCAAAGCCCCGGAGCCGCTGATAATGAACGTATCAAAACGCCGGATTCCTTTCCGCCTGAGGCGGAAACGTTGAAACGGCGGGGAGTTCGTAAGAATCAGGTTGCGGTTGTTATTCCGCGTATTCCTCCGCGTACTCTTCGGGGGCGTCGCCCGTGCGGATGGTGCGGTACTGCTGGAGCGCGTCGCCCAGTTCGTCGTAGAGGTCTTTTCCGGTGATAATCATCTCGACGCGGCGGTTATGGGCGCGTCCGCCGCGGGTGGCGTTGGTGTCGACGGGGCGCCATTGCCCGTAGCCCACGCTGACCATACGCGCCGGGGAAAGTTCCGTAGCGCGCTTTTGCAGATAAATCGTCACGTTGGTTGCGCGGTTGGACGCCAGACGGCGGTCGTTATCGACGTTGTTCGGCCTGTCGGGCGACGCCTGCGCCGTATGGCCCATGATACGCAGTTCGTCAATCGCGGGGGCCGCCTGATTGAGCGCCTCCGCAACGACGTTTAGAATCTGTTCGCCCTCGGCGGTGATGGCGGGACTGTCGCCGAGGAAAAATACGGCGTCGTTGAACGAGACGAACACATAGCCGTCGCCCTTCGTGACCTCAATGTTTTCGGACTGACTGCTCTGCTGGGCCATTTCCTTGAGCATTTGGGCCAACTGTTCCATGAGGGCGTCAATGTCGGCCTGTTCCATGACCTCTTCGCTGGGGTCGGGTTCGACAAGGCCATAATCGGAGCCGATACCCTCCGACGGGTCAGCTAGGGGGCCTTCGGAACCGGAAGTCATGGTCGTGGCCTCCAATGACGACGGGTTGAAGCTCTGTACAATCGCTTTGAATTTCTCTTCGCTGATAGTGGACATGGAATAAAGCAGGACAAAGAAGCACAGCAGCAGCGTAACCATGTCGCCGTATGTGTCCATCCAGTTCGCGCCGCCGCCTCCGCCGCCGCTTTTTTTCTTGACTGCCATAAAACGCGGATTCCTCCTTTCCGTGACGCGTCCGCGCTATGCGCCTTACGCGTCATGGGGTTTTCCGTCTGAGCGGTTGCGAATACGTACCCCCCCTAAATCCCCACTTTCAGGGGAAACTTCCCCGGATTCGCAAGGCGTCCGGTTGTCCGTTCCCCCGTCCCTGAAAGGGAAGGGGGACAGGGGGAAGGGTTCTTCCTCCCGTCAGGCGTTCCGGGGCTTATTCG
>JAFSOM010000515.1 GCA_017447005.1 Oscillibacter sp. | reverse complement strand
TTGACGGCACCCCCAACAAGGAACGCCTCGGCGCCAACGCCATTCTCGGCGCGTCCTTAGCCGTCGCCAAAGCCGCCGCCGCTTCCCTCGGCCTGCCCCTCTACAGCTATATCGGCGGCACCAACGCCAAAGCGCTCCCCGTACCCATGATGAACATCCTCAACGGCGGCGCCCACGCCACCAACAACGTGGAGATTCAGGAATTTATGATTATGCCCGTCTCCGCGCCGTCCTTTAAGGAAGCTCTGCGCCGTTGCGCCGAGGTGTTCCATCAGTTGAAGAAGACCCTCAAAGAGAACGGCACCCCCGCCGCCGGCGTTGGCGACGAAGGCGGTTACGCGCCGAACCTCGGTTCCGACGAAGACGCCCTCAAGACCATTGTCAAGGCTATCGCCGAAGCCGGATACAAGCCCGGTGAGGACTTCTGCATCGCTATCGACGCCGCCTCTTCCGAGTGGCAGAAGGACGGCCCCGATAAGGGCTATCTCCAGCCGAAGTCGGGCCGCAAGATGACCGCTGACGACCTCGTCGCCATGTGGAAAGACTTTGCGGACAAGTATCCCATCATCTCCCTCGAAGACGGCATGGCCGAAGACGACTGGGAAGGCTGGAAGAAGCTCACCGACGCTATCGGCGACAAGGTTCAGCTCGTCGGCGACGACCTGTTCGTGACCAACGTCACCCGCCTGTCCACGGGCATTGAGAAGAAGGTCGCCAACTCCATTCTGATTAAGGTCAACCAGATTGGCACCCTCACCGAGACGCTCGACGCCATCCAAATGGCCAATCGCGCCGGCTATACCGCCATCGTGTCCCACCGTTCCGGCGAGACCGAGGACGCCACCATCGCCGACATCGCCGTCGCGCTCAACGCCGGACAGATTAAGACCGGCGCCCCGAGCCGTACCGACCGCGTGGCGAAGTACAATCAGCTCCTCCGCATTGAGGAAGAGCTGGGCGACGTTGCGCAGTATCCGGGCCGCAAGGCGTTCTTCAACCTGAAGTAATTCATTATGGATTGTCCCGTCCGTATTGGGCAGGTGGGTTAAAATAAACAACCTGAAGTAATTCGGGCCGTTATGATTCGATAACCTAACCGGAGCCGGGGATGTTTCAGACCTTCCCGGCCCCCTTTATCGCGTTTTGGAGGCCTTGACAATACTTCTTTGGTACGCACTATTTTTCCGATTTCAAAAAAAACAGTTGACAACGGGCGTTATGAATGTTAGAATGACTTGTAAACGTAAGTTAAGGATGACAGTTTTCAACGCAATCTGGTCATTTTCAACAAAAAAATTTCCCTAAATAAGCGGAATTTCATAGGAGATTCCATACGTGGGCAGTGTCATTTCCATACGTATTTCATACTATAGGGGTATCGAACCATGGCTACATTAGAATTGGAAGTTGTGCAGGATGATACGCCTTCTGTGACGTGCGAATTTCCCAGTCTGAATCAAATGATGAAGGACGCTTATTACCGCACGATTTTGAAGCAGGCGAAGGCATATCATATTTTGTACAATGGAAAAAGAATCGGCGGTTGCATGGTGAAATTCGTTTTGCTGTGCGATGAGGAATATACCGTCGGAGACGATGATTCTTTTCCCGCCTGTGAAATTTCCTATCTGGTTCTTGATGAAACCATGCGTGGGAAGCGTATAGGTCGCTATGTTTTGGATATGCTGATAAAGGAAACAAGAGATTGGGCTGAAAAAATTCCGATTCGTTTCCTAATCATTGAAGCGTTCGCAAATCTCCGAAATTGGTATGAGGGGATTGGATTTAAAACATATGACAGAGCGCAAAAAAGTCCCGCTTATATCAATACCGTTTCCATGCGTATGGATTTCGCAGACCGGGAGGAACTTGAGCGGTATGCGGAGAGCCAGTTTTGAGAGGTGATAGAAGTGTTACAAAATAACAGAGTATTCATTTCCCGGCAATCCGCACGGTCTTTCTTTGAAGAGGCCCGACATCCGGACCCCGAAATGATGCGGCGCAGAGACGACTTTTTCTCGTATCTAGATACCCAGTGCATTTATCGTCACGAAGGTGCCAATCTCGTGATGGAAATCCCAGACTTAGACGTAGAGGCAGTCGCACAACATGGCGTTGTACAGGCGGAAAGCAATTGGCGCGCCTCTTCAAAGCCGGAGAATCCTCTTGTGATGGATATTCCGGATGAACCGTTAGTCGTTATTTACGCTCCGATGTCGAATGTCTCTTATGAAAGCATTTGCGAGATGGAAAGTAACGATTATCCGGTAGCGACCATTTTCCAGATAGCCGCATAATTTTTGTAAGGAGACCGCTATGGACGGGATTAGGAGTGTGCTGAAACTGGAACACCTCGTGTTCGATAAATTGAACTTTCACCGTATCGGGTTCAAGAATGAAAACGAGGTGAAGTTTTCATTCGGATTTCGCTTTGATATTCAAAGTGAAACCCAATTCACTACTCGTATCCGTGTGCAAGGCGTAAAGGAAGCGGAATACGATTTCACTGTGGAGGTTTCCGGGTATTTTATCATGGAAAACAATCCAGTAGGAATTGATATTCTCTCTAAGCAAAATGCAACAGCGATTATTTTTCCGTATGTGAGAAGTCAGATTGCTCTTTTGACTGCGCAACCAGAAATAGAGCCTATCGTGCTTCCTCCGTTTAACATCGCCGCTATGGTAACACAGGCTGAAAAAGAACGCCAATAAGCTACACCCTCGGATTGCAGAAATCCGGGGGGTTTTTCAATTCCCCTTGCAAAGCGTCCGGAAAGCCGTTATAATAGGCGTATCTAAGCGAAAGGGGGACGCCGTATGGATAAGGCCGCGTTACTCGATAAAATGCGCGTCAGCGGCGACGAACGCCTGTTGTTATCGCAAGTCCTCGACCGACGGCGTCAGGCCGTCAAGTACGCGGCCCCCGCGTCCACGGACTTTCTCTCGCCGCACGAACAGGCGCTGGCGTCGGACTTGTTACGCCTCGCGCCCGCGTCGGGTACGACGTATCTGTTTACGGGCGGGCCGTCCGACGCCGAACGCAAGATTTTATGTTTCCTCCCGGATTGGATGTCGCCCGGGACGCTGTCGCCCGACGAACCCGCCGCGCTTCCCGACGCCATAGCCGACGCGTTACCGATACGCGCCCTACGCGCTCAGTGGCGCGACGCCGACGCGCTGTCACATCGTGACCTGTTGGGCGGGCTGATGGGACTGGGTATCACGCGGGGGAAAATCGGGGATATTTATACCGGGGACGCCTCCGCCGACATCCTCGCGCTTGACAGCGTGACGGAATTTCTATTGCAAAACTGGACTTCCGCCGGACGCGTCCGCCTGTCCGTGACGGCAATCGCGCTGGACGCGGTACGCGTGCCGCCGCGTCAGAGCGTGGAAATACGCGACACGGTGTCGTCTACGCGGCTGGATTCGGTATTGTCGTCGGGCTTCCGTCTGCCGCGCTCGAAGGCGGCGGAACTCGTCCGCGCCGGACGCGTACAAGTCAACTGGCTGGACTGCGACAAGCCCGACAAGTTCCTGCAACCCGGCGACCAAATATCCGCACGCGGTTTCGGACGCTTTACCCTTGACCGTATCGGCGAGCTGACCCGTAAGGGCCGTATCCCCGTATTTATCACGCGTTACTTGTGATTTTACCCGCGACATTATCCGCTATTTTGCAAAGGAGAGCGTATGGAACAGTCGAAAATAGAGCGTATCAACGAACTGGCCCGGAAAGCGAAAGCGGGGCCGTTATCGGAAGAGGAACAACTTGAACGGGCGCGGTTACGCCGGGAGTATCTCGACGCCGTGACGGGTAGTTTACAGCGTCAGCTTGACAACCTGATTGTCATCGACGAGGACGGCAACCGGCGTACATTCCGGCAAAGGGAGGAGTAAGCATGGACTTTTTACGGAATTTTGACGGTAAAAAAATCCCGTGGTGGGCGATTGCGTTAGGCTTTATGTTTGTCTCTCCGGTAGGGGTGATTCTGCTGTTGCTGAAGCTGTTCGCGGGCGACAGGCAATCCACCGCGCTGAATGAGCCGGATTTGCAGATGGTAGCCCTACCCGTGGAGAGAGTCGACACGCGTATCAACAAGCCCAACAAGCCGAAGTACGCCGACGCCCGCGACGCTTCCCGGGCCGCGAACGCGTCCGGCGGCGCCGCCAAGCCGAAAAAAATCAAAACCGGCTGGATGAAAGTTTTAGGCGTCATCCTTGCGTTCGTCGGCCTTACCGGTATCGGCGACGAAATCGCCGCGCTGGACTGGGGCGCCATTACCACGAGTATCGCGTTTTTACTCGGCGGCGGCGCGTTGGGCGTCAAGGGCCTCATGACCGACCGCCAACAGAAGCGTTACGCCGCCTATTTGCCCGTTATCGGCGAACGGGAAGCGATGGACATGGACGAACTTTCGCGCATTTCCGGCGTACCCCGGGCGACGGTCGAAAAGGACTTGGCGCAAATGCTGGAACTCAATTATTTTGGCGATACGGCGTATCTGAATCGGCAGTTAGGCTACCTGTTCAAGAGCGGCGACGCCGACAAAGCCTATCAGGAAAGCCACCCGTTCCGCGACGAGACGCCGGAGGAAGTCAGCGAGGGCTATTCCGGCATTCTGCGCGACATCCGGCGGGCCAACGATAAAATCGCCGACCCCGCTTTATCCGCGAAGATTGACCAGTTGGAGAACATCGTCGGGCGGATTCTGCGCTTGATGGAGGAGGACCCCGAAAAGGCCAAGCGTATGGACACCTTTATGACGTACTATCTCCCCACGACGCAAAAGTTACTGGATTCCTACGCGAAGTTCGAGGCGGCGGGCGTGGAGGGCGAAAATCTGCGCGAATCCAAACGCCGTATCTCCGAGACCATGGACATGATTTTAAAAGGCTTCTCTCATCAGCTTGACGAACTCTATAAGGCCGACGCCATGGACATTGACAGCGATATACGCGTGATGGAAACCATGCTCAAACGCGACACGGGTTCGGCGGCGGACGATTTCGGCTTTGGCGGCGGCTCCGCCGTACAGAAAGCCCCGTGGGATAAGCAGTAAACCACATAGAACGCTTGAAACGAATGTCATGAACTTTAGACTCCTAAATCCCACTGCCATTCACTTTACGTGTACCCCCCTAAATCCCCCCTTTCAGGGGGGACTTCCGGGACTTTCGACGCCCTGAAAAAATCCGTTCCCCCGCCCCTGAAAGGGGAGGGGGACAGGGGGAGGGGTTTTGAAGGCGTTTTCCGTTCATGACGCCTCTTGAACTTCCCCGTAAACAGAAAGGACAAATTATGCTGGAATATGTCATGCCGATTTCGGTATTTCGTTACTTTGAGGCCCTTTGTATGATTCCGCACGGTTCGCGGAATACGAAAACTATCAGCGATTTTTGCGTCGCGTTCGCCGAATCGTATCATCTCGAACACTGGCAGGACAGCGCGAACAATGTCGTGATTGTCTCCCCGGCGTCGCCCGGTTACGAGAACGCCGAAACGATTATCTTGCAGGGACATTTGGACATGGTGTGTGAGAAAGCCCCGGGCGCGTCTATCGACATGACCCGCGACGCGCTCAAACTCCGTATGGACGGCGATTTCGTCTCCGCCGAAGGCACGACGTTAGGCGGCGACGACGGCATCGCAATCGCTATGATGTTGGCGATACTGCAGGAAAACAATATCCCGCACCCGCGTTTGGAATGCGTCATGACCGCCGACGAGGAAATTGGCATGTTAGGCGCGGCGGCGTTTGACGCGTCCCGTCTGCGCGGAAAGCGTATGATTAACTTGGATTCCGAAGAGGAAGGCGTCTTTACGGTCGGCTGCGCGGGCGGCTGTACGGCGTTATGCTCGTTTACGCCGCGCTGGGTATCGGCGTCGGGCGCGGGGGAGGCCGTGCATATCTCGATACGCGGCTTGACGGGCGGGCATTCCGGCATTGAGATTCATAAGCGCCGCGCCAACGCCAATATCTTACTCGGACGTATCTTGCAAGAGGCGGCGAAGGGTTCGCCGTTACAGTTGGTACGCGTCGGCGGCGGCGCGAAGGATAACGCGATACCCGTCGGCGCGGACGCCGAACTTGTCACGCCGGAGCCGTTGAGCCTGCGCCGGACGGTGGAGCGGTACGCCGAAACCCTGCGGCGCGAGTACGCCGAAACCGACCCCGGCTTGACCGTGGAAGTCACGGATTCCGTCGCCGTGATGTGCATGGACGCCGATTCGACAAGGCAAATTATCCGCTTTTTGTCGTCCGCGCCGGACGGCGTACAGTCCATGAGCGCGGATTTGCCCGGACTTGTGCAAACGTCCCTGAACTTGGGCATTCTGGAAACGGCGCCGGAAGCTATCAGCGCGTCGTTCTGCGTGCGAAGCTCTCAGCCGCGTGAGAAAGAGGAACTCTTAGAGCGTCTCCGCGCCCTGACCGAATCCGCGCCGCGCCGCAAGTCCGCGAAAGCGTCCGGCGACGGCAAAGCCGCGAAAAATTCCGGCGACGGCAAAACCGCGAAACTTTCCGGCGACGGTAAAGCCGCGAAAGCGTCCGCGTTTGGCGACGCGCTCGCCGCGAAAATCTCCGCCGTCGGCGACGCTATCGCCGCGAACGCCGGATTGAAGGCCCCGGACGCGTCCGCTATCGCCGGACAAATGACCGTCAGCGGCGATTATCCCGCGTGGACGTATCAGCCGTACTCCGCCATGCGTCAGCTCTGCGTGGAGGCGTTCCGCGATTTGTACCGTACCGAACCGAAAATTGAGGCTATACACGCCGGGCTGGAATGCGGCTATTTCGCCGATAAAATCCCCGGTCTCGACTGCGTCTCTATCGGCCCCGATATTCTCGACATCCATACCCCCCGCGAACGTCTGCTCATTTCCTCCGTGCAACGCGTCTGGCGATTCCTGCTCGAAGTCCTTCAACGCGCCAAGTGAGCCTCTTGTAACGCGCCGAAACGCGTGGTATCATACGAAAGAAAGGAAATGCGTATGAAGAAAACTCCGGCGCGGATTCCTAAGAAAATGGATTCCGACGACAGGGAAGCGCTCGTATATTGGTTTATTGGCGTCTTGTTCACGCTTTTTCCGACGCTGGCTTCCATTTGCGCCGCGCTTGCCCTTTCCAAACCGCTGATTATCAGCGACGACGAAATTATGATGCTGGCCTGTTTGATTCTCATGCCGACTTTGCTGGACTATTTCCGATACCGTAAAGAGCGAAGCGGCGTCCATACGCTTTGGTTTGTGTTTCTGCTGCTGTTTCTGTTCTTTTGCGCGGTTATCTACGGCATTGACAAAGCAAGCGAGCGGATGGAAATCCGGCCCGTTTCGGCTTGTATCATGACGCTTTCCATTTTGCTTTCATATGTAGCGGAGATGACGCTAAGGGGGTTGATAAAAATGGATAAAATTACTCTGATTCAAAACACGCTGTCCGCGCTTACGATTATCGTGGGTCTTTTGGGCGCCGTTATGGGTTTTCTGTTTCTGAGGGTGATGAAAGCGGTCAACCGGGCCGGAGGGAGCGGAGAACATCACGTTGACGTTTTTGTCAACGGGCGCAGAACGGACGCCGCAAATCTGAAAGCCGACGACGTTGACGCGCTCATTCACACGATGAACCCTGACGAACGCGCCGCGCTTAAAAAGCGTTTGGAAGAAACCGAAAATCAAGAATAACCTATGTCCCGCTGATTTCAGAGGGGCCTACCGAATCCAGAGAAACTATGATACGACGTTACGATTTCGCGCCGCTGGACGGTATCACGAAAGCGGTCTATCGGCGCGTATGGGCGCGGCGTTTCGGCGGCGCCGACCGTCTCTTTATCCCGTACTTTTCCCCCACGCGGGAACATATCGTCACGAAGCGCGAACGCGTGGAGCTGGCGCCGGAGAATCAGGCGTTCGCGCCGCAAGCGACAACGGAGGCCGCGCCGGAACTCGTGCCGCAGGTCATGACGAATACGGCGCGGGAATTGCTGTGGGCGGCGGAAGTCACGCGGGATTTGGGCTATACGGAACTGAATCTCAACTTGGGCTGTCCGTCGGGGACGATTACCGCCAAAACCAAGGGCGCCGGACTGCTGGCGCGTACCGATACGTTACAGGCCATGCTCGACGGCGCTTGTGACAAGTTATGTCTGCCGTTATCGGTCAAGGCGCGTATCGGGTACGAGTCGCCGGACGAGTTTCCGGCCCTGCTGGATTTGTTCAACCGCTACCCGCTCAAGACGCTGATTCTGCATGTCCGCGTGCGCAAGGACAAGTACAGCGGCCCGTTGTACTACGACGCGTTCGCCGACGCGCTCCGCGAAAGTCGAAACCCGGTGGAGTACAACGGCGATTTGCGTACCGTGGCGGAAGTCGACGCGTTCGCGGCGCGTTTCCCCGGCGCCGACGCCGTGATGATTGGACGCGGGGGAATCGCTGACCCGGCGCTGTTCCGGAAACTCAAAGGCGGCGCGCCCGCGTCCCGTGACGAACTGCGCGCCTTTACCGCCGAACTGTTCGACGAGTACACGCGATTCTATGACGGGCAAGTAGGACACGCCGCCCAGCGTATGCGGGAAGTGTGGTTTTACCTGATACATCTTTTCGACGACAACCGCCGTCTGAACAAGGCTATGCGCCGCTTCCGCACGACCGCCGAATACCATGCCGCCGAGGACGCGATTTTCGCCGAACTGCCGTTACGAACCGATTCCACGGGCGATTTGATTTAGTCGCGCTCGTACTTGTCGATTTCCACGTCGTCGCAGTACTGCGCCTTGAGTTCCTGCAAGCGGGCGAAGGTATCCGTCCACGTATGGGCCGCTTGCGCCGCGCTGTCCGTCCAGCTCTCGACGAGTAAGAGCGCGTCGGAGTCGGCCTCCGACAGATAGTAGTCGTAACACAAATTCCCGTCCTCATGCGTGGACAGTTCCCGGACGCCCAAGGCCGCGATTTGCGCCCGGAACGCCTCCCGCTGTCCCGGCTTACAGTGGTAAGTCACCAACCATGTCAACATTGTCAAGTCCTCCTTGAAAGTATGATTCCGTCACGCGGCGCATATCGTCGGGCGCCGGCGCGGTCAGCGTCAGCCAGTCGCCGGTGAGCGGGTGGCGCAGTTCCAGACGGTACGAGTGCAACGCCGGACGCGCTATCAGCGGCGTTTCGACGCCATAGAGCCAGTCGCCCAGCAGCGGACAACCGATATGCGCCATATGCACGCGTAACTGATGGGTTCGTCCCGTGCGCGGACGCAGTCGCACGAACGACAGGCGCGGCGCGTCCGAGACGTTGGAGCTTTCCGACGCGTCCGCTGACGGCGACGTTTCCGGCGCGTCCGAAACGCCGACGCTTTCCGCCGCATTCGCCGACGTATCCGGGGCCGCCAAGGTTTGCGGCGTACCGGATACCGCGAGGGTTTCGTAATACGTGACCGCCTCCGCGCCGTCGGGCCGTACCATGCGCGCCACTATCGAGCGTTCGTCGCGGCCTATGGGCAACTCAATCAGGCCTTGCGGCGGGGCCGGGACGCCGACGCATATCGCCCGGTATTCGCGTCGGAACTCCGGCCCGTGCAACATCCGCCGCAGACGGTCGTGCATATAGCCGCTTTTGGCAACGACCATAACGCCCGACGTGCCTCGGTCAAGACGGTTCACCGGGTGGAATACGAATCCCCCGCCGCGCTGATACGCCAGCGCCCCGCCGACGTTCGGCGCGTCCGGGTCGAAGTTCGACGCGTGCGAGGTCATCCCGGCGGGCTTGTTGAGTATCAAGAGGTGTTCGTCCTCCCACAGGATTTCTATGGGCCAGTCGCCCGGAATCAACGGCTTTTTCGGCCCGCGATGGTCGCCCGTCTCGACGCGCAACACGTCCCCGGCGCGGAGTACGCGTATCGTGAACGCCCGCTCCCCGTTGACTAATATGCCCGTTTCGGCCTGACTTACCCGCGAAACCGCCCGCGCCGAAAATCCCAGTTTCCGCCGCAGGTATCGCCGTACCGTCAAGCCGTCCTCCTCCGCCGTGATAATCCTTGTGACGCTTTCCAGATTCCCCGCCCCCTCTCCGCTTGAGTATACCACGCCGCGCCGATTTTGCATAGTCCCTGAAAAATTTTCAAATTCCCTCTTGACAAAGCGGAAATCCTGTGGTATTCTATGACACGTAAGTTAGTTAGAGCTAACTTGCCGAAGACGAATCTCCTTTTTTCCCCTCACAAAC
>JAFSOM010000514.1 GCA_017447005.1 Oscillibacter sp. | reverse complement strand
CTGATTTCCTTCGCAATCGGCGCCGCCATGACGATTGCTACCGTATTGTTCGCCGTCGAGATGTCCATCAGCGCCGTTAGAAGCCCAATGCCCAGCATGCCGCCGCGCTTGCCCTTGAAACGCTTCCGGATAAAGGCCAGTATCGCGGCGAAACCGCCGTTTTCCCGGATTAACGCCCCGATTGACGCCACAAGGATTGTCACTATCATGGTCTCAAACATGCCGGTTGTACCGTCGCCCATCGCCGTGAACGCGGAAATGTACGTCAGCGAACCCGTAACCGCGCCCGCCAGCATGAACAGTACGATTCCCACGCCCAGCACTAACAGTACGTTCAGGCCCATCACCGCAAGAATCAGCGTCACGAAATACGGCGCCGCCTGTATGACGTTATACTCGAACTCGCCCACGGAGACCGCGTTTCCGGTTATCGATACCGCGATAAGAATCGCAAGCGTGATAATCGCCGCCGGGAACGCGATACGGGAGTTGACGCGGAATTTATCCTTCATCTCCACGCCTTGCGTTTTCGTCGCCGCGATAGTGGTATCGGAGATAAACGACAGGTTATCGCCGAACATTCCGCCGCCGACCACCGTCGCCACGCATAACGGTAACGAGAAGCCGCCGTTACGCGCCACTTCCGCCGCAATCGGTACCAGTACCGTAATTGTCCCGACGCTCGTGCCCATCGCCATAGAGATTAGGCAGGCGATAAGAAATAACCCCGGTACGGCGAAACTCCCCGGGATGATGTCCAGCAACAGATTCGCGGCGCTCGCCGCGCCGCCCGCCGCCTTTGCGATACCGCCGAACGCGCCCGCCATCAGGAAGATAAACAACATAATCGTGATGTTGTCGTCGCCGATTCCGGTCGCGCAGAGGTGGATTTTCTCGTCAAAGGACAGCTTGCGGTTCTGGGCCAGCGCCACGGCCAGCGCTATGGAGAACGCCACCACGACGGACATGATGTAAAAGCCCATTTGCCCATCTACCGGGCGGATGTACTCGAACCATACGCCGCTGCCCAGATACAGGACTAAAAAGACCAGTATCGGCAACAGGGCTTTTCCGTTCGGCTGTTTGTCGTTCATTGCTCATTCCTCCGTTTGTCATGATGTTTTATCGGCGTATGACTTCCGTTGTGCTGTCAAACGCCCGTTCATGAATATAGGCGTTGCTCGGCACGGAGACTTTAGACAGTTTGGGGCACAGATTAAGGGCGCTCTCTCCGATATGTTGCACACTGTCTGGAATAATCACGTCTGTTAAATTGTTGCAATAGTGAAAGGCGCAGACGGAAATTTTTATCACGCCGTCAGGAATTGTGACGTTTGTCAGGCTATGACATCCGCTGAACACAAATTGATTCACTTCTGTTATTTTGTTGGAAATCTTAACGCCGGACAAGTTAGCGCAGTGATAAAAAGCGGCATATCCAATATCTGTTACGCTGTCAGGAATAGAAATTTCCATTAGCTTCTTACATTCCTGAAAAGCATGTTTGCCGATTTTTTGCACGCTGTTGGGTATGATAACTTTGCTTAAATTGAAGCAATTTTGAAAAGAGACGTAACCAATCTCCTTGACGCCTTCCAGAAGGACGACATTTTCCAGACTGCCGCAATCATTAAACGCCCAGTCGCCGACCTTATAAACCCTACTAGGGATAACGACGCTGGCGAGACTGGCGCAATGTTCAAACGCCGCCTCTTTCATTTCCGTCACGCTGTCGGGAATCGTCACGCTGACTAAATTCGCGCACTGATAAAAGGCGTGGCTTCCGATACGCGTCACGCCCGACGCAATCACCGCCGAAATAATCTCTTCCGAGCGCTCTTTCCAAGGCGCGGCGTTCTCCTTACTGTAATCCGGCATACTATCAGGGGTGCGCTGGATAATCGTTAATTCGCCGTCGCGTATCGCCCAGCGTATCCCGCCGCTGTTATGCCACTCCATCAGGTCTTTGCACGGCGCGAACGCCGATTCGCGCTCAAAACTCACCGCGAAATCCATGGAACCGCGGTAATCTGACATTCTGCGCCATTGAAGCGTGTGCAGTTTCATTTCCAAACCGGGCGTCAGTTTCACGTCCTCCAAGTAGAGCGGAACGACGGTTCTTTTTTCGCGCAGGGCGTATATGACCTCATCGTAACATTCAACGGAATCGACGGAAGCGCGGGAGACAAGAAAGAGAAGCACGGAACATTTGAGGATATGCTCCGCGAGGGAATCGGCCCATCGTTTCCCGGACTGAATCCCCTTATCGTACCACACGCGATAGCCCGCGAGATGTAAGGCGTCCAACAGCGGGATAACCTGTTTCATGTCCTTCCGGGCGTAACTGACGAAAATATAAGGCTCCGCGCCCTCATAGGGTTCAAAACTGGTTTTCATCCGTTCCGCCTCCCTCCGTCGAATTTCGCCGCAAGCGGCATTATAGCGCCTTCCGACGGGAATTGCAAGGCGGAAAGCGGCGCGGATTCGTCCGGACGCGGAAAATAAGCCGAAAAAAACGGGCGTCGCGTACTGGACAATCCCGCGTTCGTGGTGTACAATAGGCGTACTATGCGGCAGTGTGCTCGTGCCCGTGACGCCGGATTCCGTAAGAAGGAGGGGCATTCGGCGGGAGCGGCGCTGTCCCAGTAGAAAATGAGGTGAAAAAATGGCAAATGCGTTCTTCGGCGGCGTTCATCCCCATGACATGAAGGCCGCAACCAATGAAAAAGCCATCCAGCAACTCCCGCCCCCGCCGGAAGTGGTCATTCCGATGTCCATGCACTTCGGCGCGCCCTGTACGCCCCTTGTCAAGAAGGGCGACGCGGTGAAAGTGGGTCAGAAAATCGGGGAGTTCCGCGGACTTGGCGCGCCCATTCACGCGAGCGTCTCCGGCACGGTGAAAGCCGTGGAGCCGCGCCCGTACAATATGGGCGGGAATATGATGTCGGTCGTCATTGAGAACGATTTCAAGGACGAACTAAGCGAGGAAGTCAAGGCGCCCAAGAATCCCGACGCGTTGAGCGTCGCGGACATGGTGGAAATGGTCAAAAACGCCGGCATTGTGGGCATGGGCGGCGCGACGTTCCCGACGCACGTCAAGATTTCCGGCGGTATCGGGAAAGTCGATACCGTTATCATCAACGGCGCGGAGTGCGAACCGTACATCACGGGCGACCATCGTACCATGCTGGAGCGTCCGGAAGAGATTATCGGCGGCGCGGTTTATCTGGCGAAAATGTTCGGCGTCGATAAGGTCATCATCGGCGTGGAGGACAACAAGCAAAACGGCATTGAGAGCATGAATCGCGTCATCAGCGCGAAAAACGCGCCCGTGGAAGTACGCGCTCTTGCGTGCCGCTACCCGCAAGGCGGCGAAAAACAGCTCTGTCAAGCGATTACCGGAAAGCAAGTGCCGCCGGGCGGACTGCCGTCCAATATCGGCTGCGCCGTGTTTAATATCAATACGACCTGCGCCATTTACCGCGCCATTCATGACGGTATGCCCGTCGTGCGGAAGATTGTCACGGTAGCGGGTTCGGGCGTCGCGGAGCCGAAGAATCTGGAATGCCCCATTGGTACGCCCGTCTCCCGGCTCTTCGACGAGTGCGGCGGACTGGACGAGCGTACCTATAAATTAGTCATGGGCGGTCCTATGATGGGTATGGCCCAGTATACCGCGGAAGTTCCCGTGGGCAAGGGTACGGGCGCTATGCTGGCGTTCTGCGCCGACGAGGAACAGACCGTAGAATCGCCGCAGTGTATCCGTTGCGGAAAGTGCGTGGCGGCGTGTCCCATGCATTTGGAACCGCTTTTCATGTACCAGTACGCATCCAAGAACAAGCTCGACGAACTCAACGACGCGCACATCATGGACTGCATGGAGTGCGGCGCGTGCGCTTACGCCTGCCCGGCGCGTATGCACCTGACGCATATGTTCAAGTACGGCAAGCAGAAACTCAAGGATAAGATGGCGGCGGACAAGGCCGCGGCGGAAGCGAAAAAAGCCGCGTCGGAGAAAAAGGAGGCTGTGGCGAAATGACAACGGATTACAAATCGCTGAATCTCATTGCGACATCCTCCCCCCACATCCGCGGCGAACAGACCACGCAAACCATTATGCGCGACGTGCTGATTGGCTTATGTCCCGCGCTGTTGTTCGCGTGCTATAACTTCGGCGTCCGGGCGCTGTCCGTGACGGCGTTCTCGGCGGCGTCCTGCGTGTTCTTCGAGTGGCTCTACCGCCGTCTGTTAAACAAGCCGCAGTCCGTGGGCGATTTAAGCGCCGTCGTGACGGGCGTTCTGCTGGCGTTCGTCTGCCCCGTACAGATTCCCTACTGGACGATTCTTATCGGCGATTTCTTCGCAATCATCATTGTAAAACAGTTGTTCGGCGGCATTGGCTCGAACTTCGTCAACCCGGCCCTCGCCGGACGCGCCGCGCTCCTCGCCAGCTACGCCGGAACGATGACCACATGGGCGACGCCTCTGAACTACGCCCCAGTATTCGGCTCCACCGCCGATGTCGCCACGTCCGCCACGCCGCTGGCGCAGTTGAAGGGCGGCACGGCCTCGTTCCTGATGAGCCGCTACAGCGTCGGGGATATGTTCCTCGGCAAGATTCCCGGCTCGATTGGGGAAGTCTCCACGCTCGCGTTGTTAATCGGCTTCGCGTGGTTGCTCTACCGGAACATTATCAACTGGCATACGCCCGTATTCTATGTGGGTACGGTCGCCGTCCTGACGTTCCTGTTCCCCCGCGGCGGCGTCGGTAACTTCGATTGGATGATTTACAACGTACTCGGCGGCGGTCTCATGCTCGGCGCGATTTTCATGGCCACCGATTACGCCACGTCCCCTGTCACGGCGAAAGGTCAGGCCATTTTCGGCGCGGGTTGCGGACTGTTTACCGTCGCAATCCGTTACTTCGGGTCGTACAACGAGGGCGTGTGCTACTCTATCATGGTCATGAACCTGTTCGTGCCCCTGATTGACCGCTATGTAAAGCCCCCGCGTTTCGGCGCGGTAAAAGAAGCGAAGGAGGCGGCGAAATGAGCAAGCAATCTAACGCGGCTGTCCAAGAGGCGGAGAAAATCCAAATGGACCCCAAATATATTCTGACGCTTACGGTACGCCTTTTCGGCGCCTGTCTGGTCGTGGCCTTCCTGCTCGGACTGGTCAACATGGTCACGCTCCCGAATATCACGGCCCGTAAGAAAGCCGCCACGGACGCCGCTTTGAAACAGGTCGTGGAAAATCCCGACAATAGCGAGTTCTCCGACGCGCTGGAACTGTCCGACGATATGACTACGGCGGCGTCGGGCGCGGGCGCGACGCTCGAATCGCTCTATGCCGTCATGGAGAACGGCGACGCCGCCGGATACGCTTTAACGGTCGTCGCAAGCGGTTCGCAGGGCAATATTGAAATGATGGTCGGCGTTGACGAGGCCGATATTGTCACGGGCGTTTCGATTGTGAGTAACTCGGAAACGCCGGGTATCGGGTCGAAAGTCATGGGCAACGAACCCACGGCAAGCGGTACGCCCGTGCTTGACCAGTTCATCGGCAAGTCCCCGGCGGACGGTACGCTGGTCGTCGGAAGCGGGATTGACGCTATCAGCGGGGCTACGGTGTCGTCCCGCGGCGTCACGACGGGCGTCAACGCGGCTTTGGCCGTCGCCGCCCTCATTGATTGAGAAAGGAGGACGGGAACATGAATTTCAAGACGCAGTTTAAAGAGGGGCTGATTACCAATAACCCCGTACTCGTCCAGTTGCTGGGCCTGTGCTCCACGATGGCCATTACCACGTCGTTCTTTAACGGAATCGGTATGGGTATTTCCGTCACGATTATTCTGACGCTCTCCAACATCATTATCGCCGCCATTCGGAATATCATCCCCGACAAAATCCGTATCGCCATGTTTATTGTCATTATCGCCGGATTCGTCACGATGGTCGATTTGCTGTTGCAGGCGTTCGTACCGGCGCTGTCGGAATCGCTGGGCGTGTTCATTCCGCTGATTGTCGTCAACTGTATCATTCTGGGCCGGGCGGAATCGTTCTCGTATAAAAACGGCGTTCTGGCCTCCGCGATTGACGGCATTTGTCAGGGTATCGGCTATACCGTCGTACTGCTGATTATGTGCGTTATCCGCGAGTTCCTCGGCGCGGGAACGTTCGGCGGCGGTATCCTCGGCCCCGGCGGTATCTTTGAGGGCGGCGCCCTCGGCGCGGGTAAGGGCATTACCATTCTGCCCGAACAGTACCCCATGAAGCTCCTGACGCTCCCCGTCGGCGGCTTTATCGTGCTGGCGTGCCTTATTGCCGCCATGCAGTGGGCGCTGGAAAACTCGAAAAAGAAAGCGGACGACGCCGCGCAATCGGAAAAGGAGGCGGCTGAGGCATGAAAGAACTGACTACCCTTGTCACCATCACTATCGGCGCGATACTCTCCAATAACTTTATCTTTTCGCAGTTCCTAGGCTGTTGCCCGTTCATGGGCGTGTCGAAAAAAATCGACACCGCCACGGGCATGGGCTTCGCGGTCGTGTTCGTCATGGGCCTCGCGTCGGCTATCACGTGGTGCGTCTACAACTGGATTCTCGTACCGCTGGATTTGGTCTATATGGAAACGGTAGCCTTTATTCTGGTTATCGCCGCGCTTGTCCAATTTATTGAGATGTTCCTGCAAAAGTCCGTGCCGTCGCTGTATACCGCGCTGGGCGTGTACCTGCCCCTGATTACCACCAACTGCGCCGTGCTCGGCGTCGCCCTGCTCAATATTCAGAACTCCTACAACTTTATTGAGTCGGTCGTCTACGGCATTATGGGCGGCGTGGGCTTCCTGCTGGCGATTGTCCTGCTGGCGAGTATCCGCGAACAGCTCGAATTTGCCGATTACCCCACGGCCTTTGACGGTTTCCCTATCGCGCTGGTCGCCGCCGGATTAATGGCGCTGGCCTTTATGGGCTTCTCCGGGCTGGATGTCGGTTATGAGCGAT
>JAFSOM010000513.1 GCA_017447005.1 Oscillibacter sp. | reverse complement strand
CCCCTATCCCGAAAACTACCCCACCGCGCAGGATGAGTACGGCGCAAGCGCGTTTGCGGGGGCGCTCAACCACGCCGATTCCAAGTATTATGTCATTCATGATTTTTATAACATGAAGAGCGGGGATTCTCTGCACATCCTCAGCAACTTTGAAACCTATCAGCAAACGACGGAATACACCTGCGGGCCGTCCTGCGCGCTGATGGTTCTGAACTGGTTCGGCGCGGACGGCTACGACGAAATGCAAATCGCCGACCTTGTGGAAATCGACACGAGCAAGGGCACAAGCGTTGAAGGCATGGCGAAATTCTTTGACGGTCTCGGCTGGGACGTAGATTTTCACGCGGATACGGATTACCGCTTTGGAGACATTGAGGCCGCGAAAGCGTATTTTCTGGAACAGCTTGACGCGGGCGTTCCGGTCATGACGGACTGGGAGGACTGGGCCGGACATTGGCAAGTCGTCATTGGCCTTGACGAATGCGGCTCCGATGACCCCTATGACGACGTGCTGATTCTCGCCGACCCGTATGACATTACCGACCACTGTCAGGACGGCTATTATACCTATCCGCTGGGCCGCTTTTTCGACATGTGGCGGGAAGGCCCCTGCGTACAGAAAGCCGAACCGTACAATCAGGCGTTCGTCACCGCGAAACCGTCCGTTTAACGTTGAACGCGCCTTGTCCGCGTCGGCGCGTCCCGTCAGGCGCCGGACATTACGCGGAATTAGGGTTTGAGAGGCTTCGTGGGCTGCCGGAAAACCCGATTCCGCGCAGTTACGTAAAACAAGGAGTATGAGCAATGGGAAAGTTTAAGAAAATAAGGCTTATCGCGCTGACGCTGGCGTTGATTCTCTCTATAACGGCGTGCGGCGCGACAACGCAGGTACATGAAACCGTCTCCGAGGACGGCGTAACGCTGTCGGACGATTCATCAGACTTCGCGCTGTTGAGCGAGGCCGTGCCCGACGCGATTCTGGAAATACGCTATTACTCGACCTATAACTTCGTCGGCGACCGTATCGACGGTTACGAGGAGCCGCTGGCGTTACTGACGAAAGAGGCGGCGTCCGCGCTGAAAGAAGTCAGCGACGAACTGCTCACAATGGGATTCCGGCTGAAAATTTTCGACGCCTATCGCCCGCAAATGGCCGTCACGCACTTCATGAACTGGGCGCTGGACGCGGACGACACGCGCATGAAAGAATACTTTTATCCGGAACTGGATAAGGAGGCGCTTTTCCCGCAAGGCTATATTGCGGAGCATTCCGGCCACAGCCGCGGCAGTACCGTTGACCTCACGCTGTTCGATATGGCGGCGGAAAAAGAAGCGGACATGGGCGGCACGTTCGACTACTTCGGCGAGTTGAGCCATCCCGATTACACCGGAATCACGCGGGAGCAGTACGCCAACCGCATGATTCTGCGGGAGGTCATGTTAAAGCACGGCTTTAAACCGCTGGCGGAGGAATGGTGGCATTTCACGCTGGAAAACGAGCCGTACCCGGACACTTATTTTACATTCCCGATAAACAGCGATTCCATTAAGTCCGCTTACGCGCCCCCGCAACCGTCCGCCGCGAACGCCGTCACGCAAAGCGCAAACGATAACGAAACCGTTTCCAAACCGGAGAGCGTCGATAACGCAAACGCCGGACTTTCCGACCTGTGGACGAATGCGGCGCTTTCATTGTGGACGGATGCGGCGCCCGCTAAAGCCGCGTTGACCGCTTACATGGACGCCATTACCGACGAAAACGGCGCGGAGTTTATCCCCGTCGAAAACCGAATCGCCGTATTCGATTTGGACGGTACGCTCTTCTGCGAGACCGACCCCAATTATTTCGACTATACCCTCCTGAAATACCGCGTACTGGAAGACCCGGATTATCAGGACAAGGCCTCCGACTTTGAAAAAGAGGTTGCGAACAAAATCAAGGAGCAGAACGAGACGGGCCAATCGTTCACCGGGCTGGAAGTTGACCACGGGCGCGCCGTCGCTTCCGCGTTCTCCGGAATGACGGTTCAGGAGTTCAACGACTACATTCAGGAATTTAAAAAGCAGCCCATGCCCAGTTATGACGGTATGCTTCGCGGCGAGGGTTGGTATCAGCCGATGTTGGAGATTGTGGACTACCTGAAAGAACATGATTTCAAGGTCTATATCGTCAGCGGCACCGACCGCCTTATTGTCCGGGGAATCGCGTATGATTCGCCGCTGAATCTTCCCAACAGTCAGATTATCGGCTCTGACGAGACCCTCGTCGCAACGGGTCAGGGAAATGAGGACGGTTTGAATTATGTCTTTACGGACGGCGACCAGCTTGTTTTAGGCGGGGACTTCCTCATCAAGAATCTGAAGATGAACAAAGTTTCCGTCATCATGCAGGAGATTGGACAGCAACCCGTCCTTTCATTCGGCAACAGTACGGGCGACAGCAGTATGGCGGAATATGTCACCAGCGGCAATCCTTATAAAAGCCTTGCCTTTATGCTCTGCTGTGACGATACCGAACGCGAAAACGGCGATGAGGCCAAGGCGCAAAAGATGTTCGACCTTTGCGAAGAGTTCGACTGGGTTCCCATCTCCATGAAAAACGACTGGACGACGATTTATGGCGACGGCGTGACGAAAAAATAAGCCGTTTCCATATCACGCAAACATCAGGAGGCGAAACGTAATGAAACTTCACAAGAAAGCGGCGGTCATTGCGCTGGCGGTTATGCTGGCGCTTGTCTGCGCGGCCTGCGGCGGCGCCCAATCCGCCGTGAACAGCGACTACACGTCGGAGGGAAGCGTCGTTTTCGAGAAGGACGGCGTAAAGGTCACGACCGCCGGATTTGACACGGACCCCACTTCCCTTGACGCGGACCCTATCATCTGGCTGGAGATTGAAAACGCGGGCGCTCAAGAAGCCTATTTGGGCGCAACGGAAGGTTCCGTTGACGGCGTGATGAACGACATGCGCCTCATTGAGTTCTACACGGAAGAGGACGGGACGTATTACGGCGGCAACTATGACACGCAGTTGACCATTCCCGCGGAGAGTTCCGGAAAATACGCGCTTGGGTTCCAGAATCCGGGCGTTCCCGGCATTACGCTGGACGCAATGGGCGAAGCGGAATTGCGCTTTACCACGGCAAAGGAGGAGTACGGCGTCCCGGATTACGTTTCGGCACCTGCGACCATCCAAATCGGCGAAGCGGCGGAACCCGTGGACATTGCCGCGCTTGGCTCCGTTGTCCTCGACGACGAAGAGCTGACGCTTGTTATCGGCGAACAGGATTATGACGACTGGTTTGGCCCCTCCGTCTACGTGTACGTGGAAAACAAGACCGACCGTTACCTTGGCATTGCGGCGGATACTGCGGACGCCGACGGTAATTTGTGCGACTATATCTATTACAGCGCGTATGTCGCCCCGCGTAAGATTGCCGCCGGAAACATGAGCTTTGAAGGCGCCGTCAGGGAGATGAAGGGCTTTGAAAATCTGACGGTTCAGTTCAAGTTTGATGAGGCGGAGACGCGGGACAAACTCGACTCTATGAGCGCCGTTGACCTCGAACCCGTCACCGTACAGTATCCCCCGCAGGTATGGGGCGAATATGAAAACGGCGGCTTGAGCTTTGAAATTCAACCCAAGTATAATAACCTTCTCACCGTGGAAACCCCGGTCAATGACGCGGAGGGCGTTCTGTTCAAGGTCTCCGAAACCGCGTCCCTTGAGGCGGGCGGCTATGACGGCGCGGGCTGGCTTTTCTCTATCGGAGCGGTCAGCGCGGAGAAAATGCATGATATGCTCTGCTGGGATATGTCCGGCGCATACGCGTTTGCGAAGGACGCGAACGGCGCGTATTATATTCTCTATCATCCCACGGACGTGCGCTATGAGCGCGCCACCGCCGAGGAAATGTAACGCGACATAGGCCAGTGGACGATGTTGAACGAGTGGACGGAGCGGGCGCTGGACGGCTTTATCGGGCAAAACGCTTTGGAGCACGTCGCGTACGGCAACTCGCCCGTTGACATGTATATCGCCCGCGCCGCGTATCTGGACGGCGCGAACTTTACCATTGAAAGCGCGGAATACGGCGCGGTGAAGCCGGAAGGCGTTGACGCCGCGCCCTATGCGGAATTCATTATGAACGGCTATTTCAACGAAACGGATATGGCGGAAAAGCCGGACGGCGATTTTATCGCGCTGAACTTCCTGGATGACGACATGCGTTTGGAGTTCTTTTTCGCGCCGGGAGGCTATGCCCGCGTGGTTTCGGGCGATGATGAGACGCTCTATCAGGCGGCGTGGACGGATGATGATGTCAGCTACGCGGAGGCCGTGCAGGGTTGGTATTACGCGGCGGCGGAGATGTCCGGCCTCAAGTCGCCCGACGAGGGCCTGTCCGCTTACTATGGCCTCTGGCATGAAAAGATTGCCGGACGCGGCGAAGTCAGCATGGAAAGCAGTCTCGCGCCCGGGAAGGTTAAGATTCAAGCCAGTTGGCCCAACAGCGCCATTGAGACGGTTTCATGGAACATGACGGCGGCGTTGGACGGCGAAGGCAGGCTTGTCTATGAGAACGGACAACGCGAGGTCAGGGTGTTTGACGGAGAGGGCAACGACTATACGTCGGACGAAGGCTCGGACGAGAGCGGCGCGTTCTATCTGGATTCCGCGGGGGAACTCCGCTGGCATGACGACCGCTCGGAAACGGACGACGACAGCGCCTTTCTCCGCGCTGACTGAGAAGAAAACGCTCTATAGACGATAGAGGAACCGTCCGTAAAGCGTATTGCGCTTGCCCTGACGTTGAGACAACGGAGGTTTCCGCGAATCAGGAGCTTGTCCCCAATTATTAGCGATAAATCAGGACTGACGAACGGGAATCAATTTTCTCCAATGAGAAATTACGGGGCGTCTGCGGTCAGCGTCCTTATAAAACAGCGAATACTGTCTATACTGGACATAAGTCTGTGTTTGAGTAAAATGGGAAAGAAAGAGAAAAACGCAAGGGTAGACACGTTATCTACCCTTGCGAAATATTAGTCCCACAGAAAGCTCCGTGCGGGCTTCTCTTTTCAAAGCTGACCATTGAGCTATCCTACAACTATTACGGCACGCCAGATACTTATTACGCGCAAAAACTTGCTCCATAGTCCAAAATAGTCCGCCCTTTGGCGCTCAAAGCGGATTCAATAACAGCAGCGTCCTCTAGTTTCGTCATTTTCTGAAAGTCATTGCGTACCTTCTGAAACGGAGAGAGTTTTTCGGATTTGCTCCGCCAGCCGCGTCCAGCGTTCCCGATAAGCTCCGCCGCGTTTGCCGTCCACAGCCGCCTGTTCCATCCAGCGTTCCCGATTCCCTTGGAATACTCCTTGTTTTCGCTCTTTCTTCAAAGCCCTTCCTTCTTTTAATAGTTAGCGTAAACTAACTGATATTCAGCGTACTACATTCGGCAAAATTTTCAGGAAGGGCTTTCTCGTAATTTTGAACGGAAAAAGAAAGAGATGTTTTCAATTATTAGTCGAAACTAACCAAATCTTTTGGAATGGACGGATTGCCCGAATCCGTTGCGCCAAAATGGCAAAAAAACGCTTGACAAAATGCGAATAGAGGCGTATACTTTCCTGCAGTTAGTAAAAGCTAACCGGAGGCGTCGCGGTTCGCAAGGCCGACGCTTATTTTTCACAGCGTTGGTTAGAAATAACTAACCAAAAGGAGGAGGGCATGACAAAAAGTTTCGAGACAGCTCTGGCGGAGCAGTGCGCCCCGACTTTGGCGGGAATCAAGCCGGCGAATCTGTTTCCGTGGACGGGCGCAAACGCGGCGGAGTTCGTTCATTGGCGCGAAACGCTCGCGCCGTATGGCATGGAGTTTCGGATATTTCCCGCCGCCGGACGCCGCCTGATTTACCTGTTTCGGACGGCGCGTCTGCGCGAAATCCTCTCCGATTCGTCCGTCCGAACCTTTTTGCGCCGGCTGGGATACCCGGACGCCGACTGCGACGCCCTGTTGGGACGGCTTTCCGCTAAACTTCGCTTTGCGGAGGAATTTCCGCACGAGATTGGCATTTTTTTAGGCTATCCGCTGGAAGATGTGGCGGGTTTTATGGAGCATCGCGGGAAAAGCTACGCGTACTGCGGTTGCTGGAAAGTATACGGAAATCCGGAGGAGGCGAAACGGCGCTTTGCCGAATACCGCCGTTGTACGGCGCTCTACCGCGAAACCGTGCGGGCGGGCGTTCCGCTGACGCGCCTTATCGCCGCCGCCTGATGAATCAAGGAAAGGAAGGAACTGTCATGAACAAGATTGCTATCGTCTACTGGAGCGGAACCGGAAACACGGAAATCATGGCGCAGTGTATCGAGGAGGGCGCCAAAGAGGCCGGAGCGGAAACGGAACTCATGGGGCCGGACAATTTTTCCGCCGATAAGATGAGCGCGTATGATGTCGTCGCGTTCGGCTGTTCCAGTCAGGGCACGGAGCAGTTGGAGGAGGACAGCTTTGAGCCGATGTTCGCCGGCGTGGAAAGCGCGCTTGCCGGAAAAAAAGTGGCGCTGTTCGGCTCCTACGGCTGGGGCGACGGACAGTGGATGCGCGACTGGCATGAGCGTTGCGAGGCCGCCAAGGCCAACCTCTTTGACGAGGGACTGACCGTCAACGAGACGCCCAACGAGGAAGGCCGGGAAGCCTGCAAGGAACTGGGCAAAGAGCTGGCGAAGTGGTAAGCGTCCCCGCGGGGCGCGGCTGAACGCGGAGCGCGAACGCCGACAGCCTGTGGCAATGTCACGGACTGTCGGCGGTTTGTTGCCTTTACGACACTACCGGAAGTATTCCCGCTGTCCTGTCAGGAGTAAGTTCCATTACGCCACAGGAAAACCTATGCGGACTTCCTGTAGCGTAACTGCCTCAATTGAAACGGCATTGAGACGCTAATATAAAGAGCGCGACTTTAGGTGGTGTCCCAT
>JAFSOM010000512.1 GCA_017447005.1 Oscillibacter sp. | reverse complement strand
CTCCTCCGCGATAACGTCCGCCGACGCGCCGAAATCCGTACAGGCGGCGTCAAGTTTTTCCTTTAACGCCGTCATAAGCTCCTCACGCGGAATCCCCGGCAAATCCGTCTTGTTCACGAATACGAACGCGGGCACATGAAAGCGTTCCAAGAGCCGCCATAACGTCAGCGTATGGGCCTGTACGCCGTCGGTCGCGCTGATAACCAGTATCGCGCAGTCGAGGACGCGCAACACGCGCTCCGCCTCCGTGGAAAAGTCGACGTGTCCGGGCGTGTCGAGTAAAAACGCCTCCTTATCGCCGAGCGGAAAAACCGTGGACTTCGCCAGAATCGTAATGCCGCGTTCGCGTTCCAGCGGGTCGGTATCGAAAAAGGCGTCGCCGTGGTCTACGCGTCCGCGCTTGCGCGTCGCGCCGCTTGCGTACAGTATCGCCTCCGAGAGCGTGGTTTTGCCCGCGTCCACGTGCGCCAGTATGCCGATGACTAGTTTTTTCATGCCGCCTCCAAGGTCAGCCCCGCGTGTGCGGGGAATACAAAAGCGTCAGGAGCGCGTAAATCACGGGCTGATGAATCAGGTAAATTTCAAGGGAACGCCGTCCTATCGCCGTCAGAAGCGGCGGACGCGTTTCAACGAGAATGCGCGGCGGGTCGCGGACAAGTCCCGAGAGAAAATAGCCCGTCCAAAAGAGGAAGGCCCACGGCAGAAGCGGGAAGTAGTCGACGGAAAAGAATCCGTGCGGCGGAAAGCCCAGACAGGCGGTGAAATCGTTGCGGTACAGCCAAGCCGGAAGGCGTATGGAGAACCCCAGCCCGAAAACGCCCTGTTGTACGGGATAGCACAGCAGGAAGAGCGTAAACGACGCCGCGAGGCCGAACGCGGGGGGAATCCGGTCAAGATACGGTTGCAGGGCCGCTGTCAGGAGCATGGACGCGCCGAGTAAGGATAACACGCCGAAAAACACGCGGTTTCCGGGCATCAGCGCCACGGTTACGGCGGTAATCAGGGCGCCGCAGAGAAAGACCGTCACGCCGCGCCGGAGCGTATGCCGTCCCAGACGGACGCAAAAGCCCGACAGCAGGATAAATGTCCAGCAGATACTTTGTTGCCATACGAACGCGCCCGGGGAGCGGTACCAAGACCAGTCGACGCCGAACATATAAACCAAGTCCCACGCGGTATGATAGGCAATCATGCTTAACAAAGTAAGGCCGCGAAGCGCGTCGAGGCCGTGCAGACGTTGGCGCAAGCGTCCCGCCCCCTTTCCGGTACGGTTATTGTATCACAGCGGCGCGGACGCGTCAAGGAATCGCCGCGGACGAGGGCAAGTTTCCGCCGCGCCAACGGAAACTTTACGCATACGTCACAGGTTAATTTCCACGCTGTCGGCGCTGGCTTCTCGCAGTAACGGCGCGACCTGACGTAAAAACGCGTCGACCTGTTCCGGACAGCGTCCGATATAGCGCGACGGTTCCAGCAGGGCTTCCATTTCCTCGCGGGTCATGCCGAACGCGGGTTCTTTCGACAGACGTTCCAGCAAATCGCACGGCTCGCCTTCGCGCATTCGTAAGGTTGCCTCCATGGAACGCGTGCGGATAATCTCGTGCAGTTCCTGACGGTCTCCGCCGCGCTTGACCGCCTCCATCATGAGGTTTTCCGTAGCGATAAACGGCAGATACTCCCGGCAGGTACGCTCCACGATTTTTTCGTTGACGCGCAGGCCGTCCGTGACGTTCCGGCAGAGACGGAGAACGGCGTCGGCGCAAAGGAAGCCTTCCGGTAAGGAAATGCGACGGTTGGCGGAGTCGTCGAGGGTACGTTCCAGCCACTGTACGGAGGCGGTCATAGGGGCGTTGGCGGCGTCGGCCATCAGGTAGCGCGACAGCGAACAGATACGCTCACAGCGCATGGGATTGCGCTTGTAGGCCATCGCCGACGACCCGATTTGATGTTTTTCGAACGGCTCTTCCAGTTGACGGTCATGTTGCAACAGGCGTATGTCATTCGCCATACGGTACGCGCTCTGCGCGATTGCGCTTAGGGCGTTCAAGATTCCGCTGTCCGTCTTGCGCGGGTAGGTCTGACCGGATACCGGATAGCATGTCGTAAAGCCGAACGCGGCGGAAATCTGACGGTTCATCTCGTCGATTTTGTCGCCGTCGCCCTCGAACAAGTCCATGAAACTCGCTTCCGTGCCGGTCGTGCCGCGACAGCCTAAGAATTTCATGCGCGAAACTGTGAAGTCCAGTTCCTCCAAGTCCGAAAGAAAATCCTGCATCCACAGCGTGGCGCGTTTACCGACGGTCACGAGCTGCGCGGGCTGATAGTGCGTATAGCCGAGCGTGGGCGTAGCGCGGTACTCCTGCGCGAACGCCGACAGATTCTTCAGGACGGCTAACAGTTCGCCCCGGAGATAGCGCAATCCCTCCCGGTAGAGAATCAAATCGGCGTTGTCGGTGACGTAACAGCTTGTGGCGCCGAGGTGAAGGATACCGGCGGCGGACGGCGCGACTTTGCCGTAGGCGTAGATATGCGCCATGACATCGTGACGGACTTCCGCCTCCCGTTTCGCGGCGAGGTCAAAGTCAATGTCATGCAAATGCGCTTCCAGTTCGGCGACCTGTTCCGGCGTGACGGGCAAGCCTAAGTTGGATTCGGCGCGGGCGAGTTCGACCCATAAGCGGCGCCAAGTCTCAATGCGTCTGCGGTGCGAGAACAGTTCCAGCATAAAGGCCGAGGCGTAACGGGACGATAACGGCGATTCATAGCGGTCAACGGACATCATAACCCTTCCTTCCTGATACAAAATAACGGAAACTCCGTCAAAACAGCGGAAACTTTGCCAAGATAACGAAAAGCGTCAAAATGACGGAAACTGTACGGAAACCGTTTTCCGGCGTTCCGTACAGTTTCCCGCGTTCGCTTAGGAGCTACCAAAAATTATTCTACCTGAGCGGTTGCGCCCAAAGTCGCCCCCCGGAACGGGGGGAGCTGTCGCCGCAAGGCGACAGTGGGGGGGAATCGTCGCCCCCACCCGGCGCTACGCGCCACCCTCCCCCGTGCGCGGGGGAGGGTATGGACGGCGCAATCTTCTTAGTCAAATTCCCGCGTATCGGCGCGGCGGGCCGCTTTCAGACGGTTCATCGCTCTCGACAAACTTGCCTGCGTCTGCAAGTACTCCTGCCAGCTCTTGCTTTGAAGCATAATTTCCTTGGCGCGTTCGGCGGCGCGTTTGGCGCGTACCATGTCAATTTCCTCCGGGTGTTCCGCGCTGTCCACGAGAATCAGGACATCGTTGTTTTCCACGCGGAGCAGTCCGTGACTGACCGCCGCCGTACGTTCGGTTCC
>JAFSOM010000511.1 GCA_017447005.1 Oscillibacter sp. | reverse complement strand
CGACATTAACCTGAGATATAACGGCGGAATGGGATACTTTTTCCGAAAGGACATCCCGCAATCCCAAGAATGGATTGACAAATGGAAGGTCATTATTTCACGTCTTAGCGCAGAACACGCCGGACAGCCGGATAAAAACGGACAATTCCGCGTACTTTCCACAACAGAAATACTCCCGCCGAATACCGCTTGCACGGAAACCTATCTGGTAGCGGGCGTATTTGATTCAGAAGCGGAAGCAAATCACTACTTTAAGTACCTTCAAGGGAAATTCGCCAGATTTTTGCTTGCACAAATCGCAATGACACAGCAGATAACGAAATTCACATTTTCCTTTGTTCCTGTACAGGATTTCAGCAAGCCGTGGACGGACGCGGAACTGTACGAAAAGTACGGTCTGACGGCGGACGAAATCGCCTTTGTCGAGGCGATGATAAAGCCGATGGAGTGAAAAGGAGGTTGCGCATATGAAAATTCACGGCGTGAAACTGGAAAATTTCATGCTGTTCGATAAGCTGGACGCCGAATTTTCCCCGAATGTGAATATCATCTGCGGGGAAAACAGTACCGGAAAAACCGCCCTCATTAAGTTGCTCTATGCGTGCGCGACAAGTTGTCCTGAAATGGCGGCAAGAAGAAATTTTGAGAAACAGCTTGAAGTTACGGAGCGGGCTAAAGGCTTTATCTCATTAACACATTCAGACTTTGGCTTGTGTTACTTGCATTTATTTCGTAAACTTCGAGACTTATTCTCTTTGAATAATGAGGAAGGCATAAAATACCTGTCCAATCTCCGTACCACTAATCCTGCTCGGATTTCCCTGAACTTCGATGGTGAAGAATCGTTACGATTTTCACTCACTGGAGACAAAAGAAAAATAACAGATAATGCAGTCAATGATGAATTTCAAGTTCCGAATATTCTTTTCACGGAATTTGATTTTGCGAAAATTGTGTATGTTCCGCCAAAGGAAATGATTTCCTCAACGGAGAATTTCGCTTCTTTGTATGAGGAATATCATATTTCCTTTGACGAAACGTACTACGATTTGGCGCGTCTGCTTGACCGTCCGCGCAAAAAGGCGCTTTCCCCTGAAATGGAGAAAGTAGCGCAAAACATGGAAGCCCTGATTGGCGGGAAAGTCCGTCAAAAGGGCAAGGCGTTTTATCTGGACATGGACGGCGTCGGCGAACTCCGCATGAGCTTGGTTTCGGAAGGCTACCGCAAACTGGCGACCCTGTTGAATCTGGTTTCCACGGGCAGTCTTTCGGACGGGGCCATCCTGTTTTGGGATGAGCCGGAAACGAATATGAATCCCCGCATGGTAGAGCCGTTGGTCAAGGCGATTCTCGCGCTGGCCGGCGCGGGCGTGCAGGTTTTCGTTACTACGCATGATTATTTTGTCCAGCAGTATTTCGGTCTCGCGGCGGAGTACGGCGAACGGTTTCAGGCGGGTACGGGGAATCTGGAATATCGTTTCTTATCCCTGAACAAAGCGCGGACTGCGGACGGCGCGGAAACCGTCACGCTGGAATCCGCGTCGCGGCTGGAGGATTTGGAACGGAACGCGGTCAAAGAGGAGTTCGACGCGGTGTACGACAGAGAGCAGGGGTTGATTTATGGCGACGACGCTTGACGAAAGCGGTCTGCGCTTCGCCTTCGACGGCGACGCCGTGAAATTCGACGAAACCGCGTATTATAGGCGGCATTTTGCCTATCAGCCGGAGGGAAAGGGCGTGGATTTTATCGCCCTCTCTCCGGGGCGCGTTCAGATGATAGAGGTCAAAAACTGCCTTGGGCATGAGGCGGAAAACCAGTGGCGTATCGGAAAGGATAACAGCAGCAGGGCGAAACGTGCGCCGGGACAGGATGAAACGGACAGAGACAGCGTTGATATTGAAATTGCGAAAAAAGTCGCTTCCACAATCGCGTGTTTGTACGGCGCGTGGACAAAAGCCTCTCGAAGCGATTCCGCGGAGGAATTAGCCGAATTATGGAAAGCCGTGACGGATTCGCAACTTCCGGCGGACGGGAAACAACTGCAAGTGATTCTCTTTTTGGAAGGGAATTTCGGTTGCCGTACAAGACCTAAATCAACTATTATGACAGGATTGGAGGAGAGCATTCGGAAAAAGCTCTCTTGGCTGAACTGCAAAGTGTCCGTGATTGATTCCGAACATTGCCGCCGCCATAACAGCGGCTTTGCCGTCGCCGCTACATAAAGCGCTGACAAATGAAACGAGAGGAGGCGGTCACGATGGGCGCGGCGTATTCCATAGCGGAAATTCAACGTATCCTGAATCCGATTTTCACGGCGCACGGCGTCCGGCGCGCCGTCCTGTTCGGCTCGTATGCCAAGGGTTGCGCCAAAGACAGCATGGGGGTGATGAATCGTTATGATTTATAACGACCAATATATATTGGATAAGGTGAAGGGACAACTGGAAAAGGAGCAAATGCCTTCTGAAGAAGAGTTTCAAAGACCGCTCGACTTCAATTCCAGACCTTTTGCAATGCTCTCGTCCGCGTTTTCCGACCTCCGCTTGAAACTCGCCGAACATATGATATTGGACAGAGTCCTGTTTCTTTTTGGCAACGGCGCTTCCATATATGCGGGTTCCCAGAATACCGGAAGTTTCAACCTTTCCGATTACGCTGAAAAAGCTGAATACGCTGGCATTAAGGGAATTATTCAAACTGTTGCTGGAGCCGGATTATGCGGAATTGAAGAGCAGTTAAACGCCCTCATTACCATTCGCTCCTATCACAAAATTGTGAAGGATACCGAAAAAGAAGGCGATTTTACAAAGCTGATTGATGAGGTCAAAGGCGACCTGATTAAGAATTTTGTCAATTCTGTGGATTACCGAAAACTCGACTATCACGAAATGTTTCTGCGGAAACTCAGAAACTTTGGTTGCTTATCGCGTACCGGTATTTATACCCCGAACTATGATTTGGCGTTTGAATATTCGCTAGATAAGTTGGGGATTGACTATAACGATGGTTTTTCCGGCTTTGTGAATCGGCAGTTCGACCCTCGTACTTTAAGCGCAGGGAACAAAACTTCTCTTGTGAAAGTTCACGGTTCTGTCAACTGGATTGCGGAAGAAGGCGCCATTAAAGAGCTGCAACCTCGATTCAAAGACGGTAAAGTTGAAATTGACAAGACGGATAGCGTTCTGATTTATCCTACCTCCAATAAGCTCTATCAAACGTATGCCGCGCCTTATAGCGAATTGATGAGGCATATGCTGAATGAGATGGAAACGGGACGAAACGTTGTGCTGGTCATGGGATATAAATACGGCGATGACCATATCAACGATATTCTTTTCAAAGCGCTGGAAAACCCGGAAAACATCTTCTATTTCTTTCTCCGCAGTCCCAACGGAGGGGGAGAATTTGTGCGGCGAATCAGCGAACTTGAAAAGAGCATGCCGAATATTCATATGCTGACAGGAAAGATTTTGGCGTCTTTTCATGTTTTTGTAACGCATATGTTGCCCGACATATCAGCGGAAACGGATGAGGAGAAAGCCATAAAGATGCTCCGGAAAGTGTTGGTGAACCATGCGGAGTAATATCATTGGAAAAATCGCAAAAATAACGGGTTCAAACATTCTCGTGAGAGTATCCGAGTATTCCAAAGTCAGTCAACTGGATGTCGTTGGTTTTACTACTGGCTATATTTCCGTCGGTTCTCTGGTCGGCGCAAAACTTGTAGATGGCCGGACACTTGTCATGACTGTGGAAGAAATTTATGACAGTGATAACGGCGTTTACATCACAGCTTCCATTAGCGGCGTATTTGATGACGTAACGGAGAAATTTTCTTTCGGTACGAATAAATATCCGTTAATTGGAGCAGGAGTATACAGGCTTGAACATCGAATACTCAGCCATATTTTTGAACCAAAGGGGAACGCGCAGATTCCTCCCACCATTGGAACTTACATTTATAATCCCGACGTAACTGTTGGATACAATCCTAATGTTCTCTTTGGTAAGCATCTGGGAGTATTCGGAAATACCGGGAGCGGCAAAACATGTACGGTTGTTTCTGTCATACAGAGATATATCCGTCAAAATCCGAACAAGGACATTAAATTTGTCATTCTGGATGTAAACGGCGAATACAGAAGCGCTTTTGAAGAATCGGAAGCGGAGTATATTTCATTCGCTAATCTTCGTTTTCACCACAGTATTCTCAGCAATCCGGAATACGGCCGTTTGTTCAGGGCTGCGGAAGGCGTACAATATCCGGCGCTGAAAGAGTGTATCGGCATATTAAAAGCCGGAAACGAGAAATGGGATTTGCGGAAATTATCTGCGGAGATAGAGCAATGGATTGACAGAAACACATATAATGACAGAAACGGGCATAAGGATAACATCTCGAAAAATCAACTCAACAATTATCTCCGCACGATGAATCTTCGCATTGACGGCATTGTGGAAGATGATAGCTTGATGAATGTTATCAATGCCACTGATGGTAAGGATACAGTGGAGGCGATTTTCCCTGCAAACAATGAGAAGGCTACAAACAATAAGAAGGTAATCATTCTTGACCTTCAAGTGTCCAGCGACTCGCTCGATATTGTGGTATACCTGCTCTTCAAAGCGATTTACGAACACAAGAGCGGAAGAACGGACAATACGCATCTGACCTTGGTGTTGGAAGAAGCGCACAGGTATATTAATACAGACGCCGAGGAAAGCAAACTGGGAAGTTACTATATAGATAAGATATCCCGTGAAGGACGCAAGTTTGGCATTGGGCTAATGATTGCTTCGCAGGTTCCTTCTATGCTCTCTTATGCAATCGTCAGCCAATGTAACTCGGTAATCATGCATAAAATTACCAGTAAACGGGACATGGAATTCCTTAGAGGAGTTCTCCGAATTTCCAATGATACATTTTACCTCCAAATGAGTGCATTGGAAAAGCAACACGCTATTGTCTGCGGCGAAGCATTTCCAAACGATTCTATTGTACGGATATGCGATGCAAAGCCACTTCCGAGAAGCAGTGATCCGGAGATTAACGACATCCCTTTTACTTTGAGGGTGCATCAAGATGATCTGGAGGATAACAAGGTATCTGATATTACCGACCTTGATGTACCCAATGTGACTGATGAATGGGATGAGCTAATAGACAGGTTACAAAACTCCATGAACTTTGCAACTACGCACAGTTTAATAGGAAAACTTGCCCGACATCATGATTGGACTCTGTTTCAAACAAAAGAACTTTGCCGGGCCGTTCTTATAAACAATCAAGTTGAATGGATTCTTGAAGACGATGACGTAAATAAATTCTATCGAGAACTCTTATCTGATGTCGACGTTGAAAAAATGCCTGACAATCCGATTCGAGCTGTTTATGGAATGTTATTTGATGTCTGATACTAATTCCGATTTAAAGCGTCGCTATGCCAAAGAGCGCAAATCAGGCTGTAGCGCATTTCTCCATTCGGCTTATCTACTCTTTATACCGGAATCAGTATGAATATTTATTCCTCCAAGCCCACTCCTTTGAAGGCATATGTGTTAAGGACTTGCGCAAAAATAAAACAATCACGTAGGAATTATCGCACAGGAAAGAATCAGCGATTGAGAGTGGAAATCACATAATTCCAGTCTCCGAGATGAATGTCATGAATGACCGG
>JAFSOM010000510.1 GCA_017447005.1 Oscillibacter sp. | reverse complement strand
CGGCGTTGCCGTTTCCGGCGACTGCGGCGGACAGCGCGGACAACGTAATCAGTCCGTTCGTCACGGCCTCCACGTAGTCCTTGACCGTGGCGTACTCCGTCCCGTTGTTCATCCCGAGCGTCAGTTTGGCGTTGATGGCCGCCGCGTCATTCGGGTGGGACTGTATCCACGCGGCGATTTCCTGCAACGTGTCGAGCGCGGCCTGCGCGTTCGCCGGGATTAACTGCGCGGTTAATTCCTCATTGGCGATAGTCCGGACGCTCTTCCCGGCGTCGTTTCCAATCAGCGCGTTGACGGTTGACGCGTCCGCTTTCGCGCCAATCTGCGCGTTAACCGTCGCCGCGTCCGCCTTGCCGTCAACGAGCGTATTGACTTCCGTTTTCGAGTACGTCTCCGCTTTGAGGTAATAGTTGAGCAAATCGGAGACGGCGTTCGTGACAAAGCCGGAATCGTTCGTCAAGTCGCTGGTTTTCGTCGGGACGTTCGTTGCCTGAACGCCGCCTCTCAAGTCGTTGACGGCACGGATGACGGCGTTGACGGTCAGCGCGACGGCGGCGAGCGGATTGTGCAGACAGGCGGTCGGAATTTCCCGTAGAACGCTTTCATAGTGAACCGTCGCCTCATTGAGCGCGTTATTCCCATTGTATTGGTTGTCGATTGAGACGGCGTTCCACTGCGTCTCCGTGCCGCCATAGTAAACGTCAGTCAGATTGTAGCAGTAATAGAACGCCCCGCCCCCGATACTTGTCACGCTGACGGGAATTGTGACGCTTGTCAGCGCGGAACATGCGGAGAACATGTTGCTTGCAATCGTCGTCAGGCCGCCGCCAATTACGGCTGTGGTCAGTTCGGAGCAATTCGAGAATACGGAATCTCCGATACTCGTCACGCTGTCGGGTATCGTGACGCTTGTCAGACTGCCGCAGTAGGAAAACGCATCGTCTCCGATACTGGTCACGCCGTTTCCAATCGTGACGTTGAGCAGTGAACTGCACTCGTAGAACGCGCCATACTCAATATTCGTAACGCTGTCGGCGATTATGACGGCGGTTATATCATTCTGATACGCGTACCATTCGTCGTGAAAGTAGGTAAATTCGCTTCCCGCGCTTTTCGCGTCTTCCATGTCGCCGACGCAGAAGATACGGAGCGTCCCGTCGCCTTCAAACCGCCAATAGTCGCCGGACGCGACAATTTCAGCCATACGTATTCCCTCCTCTTAAATGTCCGGCGCGTAATTCGCCCCGGCGACTTCCAGCGCGGCGCCGCCTTGGGCAATGACGGCGTATCCGCCCGCGATACGCATTTGCAATCTGACATCGTATCGTCCGTCCGTCTCCGGGACGAAATGGAACTGCATGTTCATGAGACGCGCCCCGCTGTCAAACGTCTCCTCCCGGTATCCGTCGGCGGATTCATCGAACAGACACCTTGCCGTCACGGTGGCGTCGGAAAGCGCCGTCCAGCCCGTGGCGGAACCCGTGGCGACGGTGGCGACGGACATGCCGACGGACGCCCGGACGCTGACATCCGTACCCGCCGCCGCGATAAAGTTTCCGCTGACGACTGTCACGAACCCGCCGCCGTCGGAAAGCGCGACGTTCGCGGCGTTGTCGAACGATATGCCTGCGGCGGCGGGCGCGGTGATGAGCGCGGCGGCCTCGGCGGCGCGTCGGGCCTGTTGCGCGGAATTGGCGGCGTTCTCCGCGTCAATTCTCGCGGCCTCCTGATATGTCCGGGTTTGGCTTACGGCTTGAAGCGCGGACGCGGCGTCGGTTTCCAGTTGGTTCGCCGCGCTCATAAACGCCTCCAGCCATGTCGCCGCCTCCTCGGGCGGGTCGGACGCCGCGCCCAGCGCGTTTTCCACGACGGTCTTGTAGATGTCGCTCTTGACCAGAAACGCTTCCGCGCCCTCCGCGCCGGAGTAATAGCGCAGTTCGGCGCGTCCGTAGTGGGCCGCCTGCGCGGTGTCCGTACTGGTCACGTCCCACAGGACGAGCGTCCCGGAATCGTTATCGGGGGTTCCGTCGGCGTCGGTACGCGTAACGCCGACGGGATACGGCGCCGCGTCGCCCGGACGCTGATGGAGCAGTCGAACCGTCCCCGGGCCGAATAATATTACCCACGCGGAGATGTCGAAGACAATGCGCGTGGCGTTGTTCTCGTACCTGTGGCCCAGCGGCAACGGCTCCCCCGGTACGGCGTGGTAGATTTGCATAGCCTGTCCCTCCTCCCGTCAATCGTCATGCACGTCGTCAGGGCCTGTGCTGTTGTAGTGGACGTTGGCATACCATAGACCCGTATTAAAACTGCCCCATAACATTTCGTTCCATTGCTCTTCCGTACCGCCATAGTAAACGTCAGATAGAGAGGCGTAATAGAACGCCCCGCTTCCGATACTCGTCACGCTGTCTGGTATCGTGACGCTCGTCAGGGCGGTACAATATGCAAACGCTTCATCCCCAATACTGGTTACGCTTCCTGAAATGTAAACTCTTTCTAAACTGTCGCAACTGTAAAAAGCACGCTCTCCGATACTCGTCGTGATGTTTGGAATCATGACACTAGTCAGCGCGTCACACTCCCTAAACGCTCCGCGCCCGATACTGTCCACGCCTTCAGGTATCGTGGCGCTTTTTAGGGAGGTACAATGGTAAAACGCATAATCTCCAATACTAGTAACGCCTGTTGGAATACGAACGCTGGTCAGCGTGGTACAATAGCAAAACGCATAATCGCTGATAACAGTTACGCCATCGGGAATCTCATATTGTTGCGGGGGTTTTCTGGTCGGATAACATATTAATGTTGTACCGTCTTTCGTATACAATACGCCGTCAATACTTTTATAATTTTTGCTGTCTTTTTGCACGTCAACACTTGCCAGATTCTCACAGTCATGAAACACATTACCGTCGATACTCGTCACGCTTGCGGGTATCGTGACGTTCGTTAGCGCGTCGCAATATGCAAACGCTTCATCCCCAATACTGGTTACGCCGTCGCCAATCGTGACGCTTGTCATTCTTCTGCACATTTCAAACGCGTATGCTTCGATACTGCTTACGCTTCCCGGGATTGTCACACTGCCCAGATTATCACAACCCTCAAATGCGGAGAATCCAATGCTGGTCACGCTGTAAGGGATTATGATACTGACTAGCCCGGTGCATTCAAAGAATGCTCTGTGTGCAATACTCGTCATGCTGTCCGAAATGGTAACATGTTCCACGCCTGAAAGGAACGAGAAAGCATTAGGTTGAATATGCGTTACATTGAGATATGCGGCGCATAAAGCGGAGCTACTCGCCGGAGTTATTGGGTATAGATGAGTGCCGTGGCTACTATCTACATCATATAGAATGGTATCCGCTAAATAAACTCCCCCGAGCGGCAACCCTGTTTTTTCATAACACTTTGTTTGGGTAATATCGTCCTCTGAAAAAAGCGTGATAATATATTCACCCTCATTTTCATAATTATGACTTACGTATCCGTTTTGGGAATCATATTTCACGAAATGATTCTCCGTATAATCCTCGTTCGTGGAATCTCCCCATTCAATAAACAGATTTTCTCCGTTTCCTGTAACTCCTTCGAGCCAGATTACAACTGCATTTGGAGAATCAATGCGGATGTAATAACGGATTTCACGGTTGAACTTGAACCTGCCGTCAATCTCCCAGCCTTCCAGCGAACGTCCCGCCGCGACGCCAAAGCAGAACGCGTCCTTGTCGAACGTCCAGCCCTCCGGCGTTTCGGGTTCGGACTGTAACCGCGCAATCATCGCGTTGGCGCGTTGACTTGCGGCGTCCCACAAGTCCTGCGGGAATCCCGCCGGGGCGGGATTTCGCGGGGCGCGGGCGCGTCCTTTGAGACCCTGTCCGACGGTGATTCCCGCCATCAGGCTCTTTTTGTCGTAGTTCCCGAAGGTCTCCAACGCTTTCGGATTTATCATGTCGTCGCCTCCTCTCCGCCGTTGCCCTGTCCGGGCGCGTGAATTGTCATCCCGATTGCAAGTCCCGTCTTAAAGCTCCGGTTATCGTACTGCCACTCGTCCTCCGGGACGGACGCGGAGAGCGCGACGGCGACGGCCTCCAAATCCGGGTTTCCGTGGCCTTTGATTCCGCGTCCGGCGAAAAAGCCCGCGAGAAAGCTCTTGGCGTCGTACTCGTAAGGCGGCTCTCCCGGACGCGTCGCCGGGGCTACCATGTGATATTGAGCGTGTTGCCGCTCTCGTCGCTGATACCCGTCGGGACGCCGTTGCCGTCGAACGCGACGCGGTACTCTTTGGGTTGCGACGCGCCCTGTACGGTCTCCGTGAAGTAGCCCTCATGGAAACGGGAGAAGTCAAGGCCTGTCGTTTTGCGCAAGCCGTCAATGTCAACGTAGCCCTCGTTGTGCATATGGATACCCAGAACCTTGTTCGCGGAAGTCGTGTAGACAAAATCCCAGCCGTTGGCGGTCTTGACGATGTAGGCGCGGTTGAGGCCGGACGCGTTCCCCGCGCCGAAGGTGTCCACGGGGGAGTAAATGCCGTTCATTTCCTCAAACCGAATGGCCCTCTTGACCGTCTCCGTGTAGCGGTAGGCCATGACGGGGTATTCGGTGGCCTGCGTGGTCGTGAACACGCGTTCGCCGTTGTAACGCGGGTAGCCGTCGGCGCCGAGGGACAGGCCGGAAACGTCCATAGGCCAGTAGAGCAGGGCGCCGTTGGGGTTGCGTACCTGTTCGGTCGCGCCGGACGGCGAACCCGTGACGAACTCCAGAATCTGGTCATGGGCGCGTAAGTAATTGTTGTCGGACTGGTCGCCGCGAAGATAGCGGACAATCCGCCGCGACGTGTCGAGATAGTCGACGTGCAAATCGGCGATTTCGCCGTAGTTGGCGTAGAGCGCGTCGGCGGACAGTTGCCCGGACACGTCCACGTTGCCGTTGAGAATGATTTGCCCGTAGGACGCGGCATGGTCGAACACTTTCAGAATAATGTTCGCCGTGACGGTATCGCCCTGCGCGGTCGGTCTCGATACTTCCAGTTTGAGTTGGTCTATCAGAAGCTGAACCAAGGTCTCATAGCCTAGGTTATTGGTAAGTTGCGCCGTAATTTCATCGGCTTTCACGACGACGCGGCCCAGTTCCGCCAAATCGCCCTGTACGCGCTCCGCAAGCAGTTCGATTGCCTCCGTATTCTGAATGATTGCGGTGGTATTCGTTCCGTCGGTCATGACGCTCTGCGCGGCGTTGTCGACATAGGCCTTGGTCGCGGCCTCCGTCTCGAACTGCGGGGAACGGGCCAGACGCAACGCCCCGGACATCGTGCCGCCCGACAGCGGGAGAAACCCGGACGTGTCTACCGTCCCCGAACCGCCGCCGGAATCGCCGCCCGTCAGCGCGGGCAAAACGACGTTGTTCCAGTAATTTTCCCACTCCGTTTTGGCCTCTTCCAAATCGGCGCGGTTCTGCGCCTCGTTATTCTGATGGGTCGGAAAGTCGGCGGGGTTTGTCCAGTCGCGGGAGTAGTGAAACTGCGGTATGCTCATTATCTATCCCTCCCGACAAATCTATATTGAATCTCGGCGGTGAGAAGGGAGAAGTCTTTCCCCGCCTCGTTATTTTCCAAAATCATAGAGAAATGCCGGACATGTCGGCACATAGGCTCTCTGCGGAATGTCGCCACGGTCAGCGGTACGGACAAGTCGCGCTCCGTCAAATCGCGTTCCGCGAGGCGGTCGTAGCCCTCCGTGACGAGATTCACGCGGTCTTGACGCGTTTCGTAGTCGTTGCGGTACGTGATAACGGTATTGTGCGGCGTGTCCTTCCTCGTGGAAAAGATGACGGTTCGCACGTCTTTGAGCGCGTCGTAACTCCCGAAGTTGCGCGTGGGGAAGGCGTAGACCTTGCGGACGGCGCCGCCGTAATCGTCGAACGTGCGGCCCAAGCGCGTGACGCGTCCGGCGGCGTTGAGGTGATAGGTGACGCCGTGCGCCGAAAAGAAGTTAGGCGCGTCGAAGCCGGAAAAGCGAAACCACACGGGGGTGTCCGCGCTGCTGATGGAATAATCCCACAGCCAGACATGCCCGTTGACGGCGAGCCAGTAGCGTTTGCCGTCGTCGTGGGAGAACACCGGGCCTGTTCCGGCGACGCGCAAATCATAGAGCAGTCCGGGCCGCTCATTGGAGCCGTCGACTTTGCGCGACAGCTTCACGATATTGTTTTCGTAAGCGGCGGACGCGGATTGAACGCGGTAAACGCCGCCTTCCGTCCCGCCGCCCGTCGTGGCGAATACGAGATTGTTTTCAACCGTCTGTATCGAATACGGCAAATCACAGCCGATATGCGGATTGACGGTCGCGTAAGTCAATGAAATCACGTCGCGCCCGTTGACGCTTTGGAAATCCATGTCGAGTTTGCCGATACTCCGGGCCTTGCATACGATTAACTGGTCGTACTGTTTCCCGAAGCCCGTGACGCTGTCGGCGGTATCGCCGACGAAGTTGTAGTGACTGACGGGCCAGTAGGACGGGTCAAGGCCGTATTGCGTCGAACCCGTCCAGAACACGGCGTTCGGTTGCGCCGGACAGCCTCCCGCGACAAGGCACATCTGTACGCCGCTTCCGTAGGCCGTCAGATACGGACAGTTCATGACGGCGTTCAGCGCATCCGGATTGGCTTTACTGTAAGTAATTTCAACGGTGTTATTCGTCGGCGGGTCGGTGACAGGCGGCGCGGCGACGAACGTCACGACGCCGGACGCCAAATCAACCGTGTAATCGTCCCCCGCCGTCATGGGGATTCCGTCAACAGTCACTTCCACGGAATCAACGCCCGTCACGGGGAGATGATATTCGAGCGTGCCCATATTGAGCGTAAACGTGATTGTGGAATCGTCGGGCGGGGCGGCGTTGAAAATCACGACGCCGGAACCAAGGTTCAGCGTATAGAGCGCGGGTTCGACGTAGGCGTCGTTGACGTACACGGACGAGAGGCCGCGTAACTGTTGGGAGGAATTGACGCCCAGCGGAAACGACCTGCTGACGCCGTTGCCCGTCTTGACAACCGTTCGCGGCGAATGCGTCGCGTTGTACGTCACGCGCTTTTTCGGCGACAGACGGTTTTCCGGCTGATACAAATCGCCGCTTCCGGTTTCCGGGTTCGCATTGATGACAATTGTCGGAACGAACGCGTCAATTTCCGTCATGGAATCCACGGAAAAGGCTTTGTTTTCGTAGGAAATGCGGTAGAATCCGCCGCGATTCTTATAAAAGAGGTAGTCGCCGAACCGGACGAACGTCCCGCGATTCTCCGGGAGGCCCGAAACCAGTTCCGACAGCGCCATCACGCCGCCCGTCTGACTGCGGCAGTCGGCGCGGTACAGGGACGCGCCGATGTGAAAGAAAGTGTGATTCCAGAACGGCTCCGGCGATACGGCGTAACCCGTCCCGATACCCGCCGCCGTCGCCCAGCTTTGCCCGGGCCGCGACTGCAAAACGCCGTCCTCGTACCACAGATTCCACATCTCCGGCGATTCGTTGTCGCGGAGATTGATTTCGGCGTCGGCCAGATTCAAGCCGCCGTCGAGCGCGGGGAAACGGTAGGAGTAGACTTTCCGCGCCTTGGGAATGAACGAAAGTTTTACGTTGCTCATTCGTCACACCCCCATTCCCCGTAGGCGTCCTGCATGGGCGGGTACGTCGCGTACACGCGGCCTTTCAGACGGCTGACAAACGTCTCGAACTCGTTCATCAGCGCGGCGTAGAGAAACTCGTTTTCGTCGGCGACGAGATAGGCCGCCGCGTAGTAACAGGCCGCTTGCGCCCACGGGAACGGCGCGTCGAGTTCGTCGGCGTCGGCGGGGTCGGCGGGGAGGCGCGACGGAAGCGGCTCCAACGCGCCGTTGACCGCCAGCGCGATTTGCGTCATGGCCTCGTTGATGAGATTCGGAATCCGGCCCGTAATGTCGGATTGGTTATTGTACGCGGGGGAGAACGCCGCCCCGCCGACGCTCTGACGGTTGATAAGTTCTAAGGTCATGCGCCGGATGTCCGCGTAGGGTATCAGTTCGGTTTTCTCGACTTTCAACGTTCTCCCCTCCCCTTATCAGGTTCCGGACGTATACGGGTAGCTGAAAGTGGATGCGGGCGCGGTTCCGTGGTAGAAAATCGCGGCTTTTTTCTCGTTCATCACAAAACAGTCGTAGAGAATGCGTCCCTCCACGAGCCAGCCGGAAATGCCGGGCGGGTTATCGTGAATCTTGTGTTCGTTCAACTGTTTCGGGCCGCAAGCGGCGACGGGGTGCGTCAGAAGGAACGCCGCGCCCTGCGGCAGTCGGGACGCCGGAACTTTCACAATTCTGACGCCGTCTACCTCTCCCATGATGCCCTTGTCTACCATTTCTTTACTGCGTTGCGTTTGAAGCATAAACGCGCTGTCCTGTTTGAGCAGATTAGCGAACTTGTAGGAGCAGAAGCAGACGCGCCCGCTGTCCGGTACGCAAGCGTTGCCTAAGGCCTCCTGCGCGTTCAAGAACAGTTCGTAGGCGTTGGCCTTGGTCGCGGCGGTCGTGGCGGTCTGCATATTGGCGACGGCGGCTTTGGCCAGCGTCCAGAACACATACGCGTCAAACTCGGGCACGATGACTTCCCGAATTTCGCGGGCAAGGGCTTTTCCGGCGTCCATGGTCATTTGCGTCTGGTTTTTGTCGGCGCGGTCGATGATGAACGAGAAAGCGCGGTCTTGCTCGACGGTCAATTCCTGCACGTCATTCGTCAGATTGGTCGGGTCTCCGTAGCGATTACTCGACGCGGTGCGTTTATAATCGTTCAGCGGGACAGTCGGGATACTGTAAACGTTGACCGTCTTGACGCCCTGAAACTTATAATTGTTATTCAGGGCAATCATGGCCTGCGAAACGCGGTGAAAGCGTTCGTCCACTTTGGCGGCGTATTTGCTCGCCGTATTTACAACTCCAGTCGGCATAGCGTGTTACCTCCTATTTCTTACCATTCGGAATCAAAGCCCTTAGCGAACGGGTCATTTTTCTCGGGCGCGTCGCCGGTAGTTCCTTTGACGGGCGCGGCGGCGCGGTTGGACGCGGATTTCTTGAGCGCGGCGACTTCGGCCCGTAACGCCGCAATCGTTTTACTGTCCTCTCCGGCCCGGTGGGACGCGTAAGCCTCTTTGAGCGGCGTACCGCCCATATAGGCCTGCATGACCGCCTGCGGCATTTCGGTCGCGTCGGGGTAGAGCTTTTGGATTTCGGCGAGTTCGGCGCGGATGTCCGTTTTCGATTCGCCGGACGCGCTCCCGGACGTTCCGGACGCCTCCGGCGCGTCCTCCAGCGGATACGCCTTGCCGCCGCACTCGCTCATAGCCACCAAACGCGCCACGGCGGGACTTCCCGTCATGCTTAACTGCTCATTGTAGACGGCGCGGAATTTCTCGGCGTTCTGACGCTCCTGCAAGCCCTCATACAGCGTCTTGTAGTCCGGCCCGGGCGTTTCGGACTGCTCCCCGGCGGCGCCGGATTGCCCGTCGGCGTCGGGCGGCTTGGCGGCGTCGGACTGTCCGGCGTCCGTCTCTGACGGCGTGTCAGCGTTCCCGGCGTCATTGGACTGCGTTCCGGCGTCGGACGGCGTTCCGGTTTCGCCGTCGGTGTTTCCGGCGTCGGCGAATAACTCTTCAAGGGATTTCTCCGTCTCGTCCGACGCGCCCTCATCCGGGAAAATCGGCTCGTCCTCCCAATCGTCCGCGACGGTCTCCGTCTCCGGCGTCGTCTGTTCCTGTACGGTCGCGTTTTCCTGTACGTTTCCGTTTTCGTCCATGGTTCAAACTCCTTTCCTAACGGTTCATTCTTACGTTTCCGACTGCGCGGGCGGCGCGTTTGGCCACGTTCGGCATACGCTGTACGGCGGCCTGCATGGATGTCGGCAAACCCTTTTCCATACGTTCCGGCGACAGCGCCCCGCCCATGACAGGCCCTCCGCCGCCCGACGCCGCGTCCGGTTCGCCCATGCCGTTCTGCAATTCCTCTATGAGTTCCTTTTTACGCGGAATCAGCTTGTCGGGAATGCGTTCCAGATACTGAACCGCGCTGAGAAGTCCGTCGCGGCGCAGATTGTCCAGCGTCTGCGTCATCGCAATTTCGCTGTAATACGTCGTGGCCCCCGCGTCCGTTCTCAACTTTAACCACAGGTTCTTGAAGCGTCCGAAGTCGAAGAAGTCGGCGACGTTCTCGCGCACGGTTTTCGTGGCGAACAACCGCGTCACGGGGTCGATTTGCGGCAATCCGTCCGGGCCGGTGATAAAGTCCGGATGTTCGCGCTCCACGATAACGGGCCGGAAACCGTAGTACGTGCCCATCATGTCCAGCAGAATATGTCCGATGTCCTCGGCCCACTCGTACAACCCGGCGCGGATGTTTTCCAGCGGGATTTCGGCGTTGGTCTGCAAGACCATGAGCGCGGACGTGTTGTCGGGCTTGACATTGCCCATCTGCGCGTCGGTGGCCCCCATGCACTCTTTCGTGTACGTCAGAACTTTATCGATAAACGCGCTGATTTGCGTCGACATTTCCGGCACGGAAAAGCTCGTGGCGATGTCGGGGATACGTTGCCCCGGCGAAAGATTTTTGACGGCTATCGGCTCTCCCACGGCGTCGCTCCAATACGGAATCGCATTCGCGTCATAGAGCGTCTTGGGAAACGCGGTCGTCTGCAAGTGACGCAGTACCATGGCGAACATTTTGTTTATCTCAATCTGG
>JAFSOM010000509.1 GCA_017447005.1 Oscillibacter sp. | reverse complement strand
TTGACCAGTCCATCCCGGTGGGGCGGATTCTGCGCGAGAACGGTTTCGGGGAAATCGAGAGCATGGAGGACCGGAACGGCGTCCGCCGCGTCGTGACCGCCATCCGCTACCCGGATATTTGACGCGCTTGTTACGCATAGCCCCTAAATTCCAATATCATTCACTTTACGCGTAACCCCCTAAATCTCCCCTTTCAGGGGGGACTTACCGGAACTTGAAAGCGCTTTCAAGATTCGTTCCCCCGCCCCTGAAAGGGAAGGGGGACAGGGGGAGGGGTTTTCATACAGCTCATGAATACAGGAGGAACGAACAATGGCAAGAGAAAAGGCGCCGATTCCCGTACCGGCCCCCGCCGCCGATAAGAAGAAAGCCCTCAGCACGGCAATCGCGCAGATTGAGAAGTCCTACGGGCGCGGTTCCATCATGCGTTTCGGCGACCATCCCGCGCCGACCGTGGGCGTCATTCCGACAGGTTCGCTTGCGCTGGACGTGGCCTTGGGAATCGGCGGACTGCCCCGCGGACGCGTCGTGGAGATTTACGGCCCGGAATCGTCCGGCAAAACGACATTGGCGTTGCACGTCGTGGCGGAGGCGCAGAAGCGCGGCGGCGAAGCGGCGTTCATCGACGCCGAACACGCCCTTGACCCGTACTATGCGCAGGCGCTGGGCGTCAACGTGGACGATTTGCTTATCTCCCAACCCGATACGGGTGAACAGGCCCTTGAAATCACGGAAGCGTTGGTGCGTTCCGGCGCGGTGGACGTGGTGGTAGTCGATTCCGTGGCGGCGCTCGTGCCCCGGAGCGAGATTGAAGGCGAAATGGGCGACAGTTTCGTCGGACTGCATGCCCGTCTGATGAGTCAGGCCTTACGCAAACTCACAGGCGCGATAGGCAAAACGGAAACCATCGTAATTTTCATCAACCAGTTGCGGGAGAAAGTCGGCGTGATGTACGGCAATCCCGAAGTGACCACCGGCGGACGCGCCTTGAAGTTTTATTCGTCCGTGCGCATTGACGTGCGCCGTATTGAGACCATCAAGAACGGGTCGGAGATGATTGGCAACCGTACCCGGGCGAAGATTGTCAAGAATAAGCTGGCGCCGCCGTTCCGCGAGGCCGAGTTTGACATTATTTACGGTCAGGGCATTGTGCACGAAGGAGAGCTTGTGGATTTGGCGGTCAAGCTCGACCTCATGCAGAAGTCCGGCTCGTGGTTCTCTATGGGCGAGCGCAGAATCGGACAGGGCCGCGACGCCGCGAAACGGTACTTGCAGGAAAACCCCGAAGTCGCCGCGCAACTCGAAGAGGAAATCCGGCGGAATCTGGACAAGTTATCGCCGCAACCGGGCGGAGCGCGTCCCGTAACGCCGCCCGCGCCGAATGTCGTCATGCCCCCGCCGCGCCCCATGGATGTCGACGCCGACGATTTCAACGACGAGGACTGACCCGTTATTGTTTAAGGAGGAACTTATCATGAAGCACGGAAAGCCTTTCGCGCTGTCGCTGATTGCCGCCGCGTTTCTGCTGTTGTTCCCGCTTCTGCTGACGGCCTGCGGCGGCGCACAGCAGACCCCCGCCACGGACACGTCCCCCGCGCCCGTTGAAAGCGCGGACGACACCCCCGACGCCCCCGCGCCCTCTGGCGGTACGCTTATGGAGGACGTTCCCTATATTACGCCGCTAAGTGAAAGACCGCCTGTTTCCAATATAGAGGACTACAGCCCTCCAGTATTCGGTTCGCAGACCTTAAAGCGGTATCAAATTCTCTCCGTTACGTTCCTGTCCGATACCAGTGAAGCGACTGATGAAAGCTGGGACGTTTCCCAAGAGCAAGACGGCTCTGTTCTGGCGTGGGTTGTGGAAAATGGCGCATTTGGCCGATTTACTACCTATGATTTGTATATTGCCTCTGATGGCGGCGTAATTGCGCCGGAAAACTGTCAGGGTATGTTCCAGAAATACGTAGAGCTGAAAAGCGTTGAGTTTAACTCCGCGTTTGACACTTCCAATGCCACGAATATGAACGCTATGTTTAATGAATGCGTCAATTTGACAACATTAGATTTCAGCGGATTCAATACTTCTAATGTCACCAATATGGACGCTATGTTTTCCAATTGTAAAAATTTAGGGGCTTTGGATGTTAGTTGCTTTAATACGTCTAACGTTACGGATATGTCTCATATGTTTAGCGGATGCACTTCGCTGAAAAGCCTGAATATCAGTAACTTTGATACTTCCAATGTTACCGATATGTTCGGTATGTTCTCTGACTGTAACGGTTTGACAACATTGGATGTCAGCAATTTTGATACCTCTAAGGTTGAACTGATGTCGATTATGTTTCTAAACTGCCACGCTTTGACATCGCTGGATGTAAGCGGATTCGACACCTCTAGCGTTACAGGTATGTATGAGATGTTCTACGGCTGTTCTAGTCTGACAAAATTAGACGTGAGCGGATTTGACACCTCTAATGTCACGACAATATTTTATATATTCCAGAACTGTCCCGCCGTGACGGAAGCGGACATCAGCGGGTGGGACTTGTCCAACGCAGAGGACGCCGACCTAATCTTTGGCTGACGGGTGGCGCGGCGGTTTCCCGTGACGCAAGGAGGAATAACTAATGAGAATTGACCGTATCGAACCGTCCGCGCATAAGAAAGGGCGCGTACTGGTGTTTCTGGACGGCGGAACCTGTCTGAAAGTCACGGAAAAGGAGCTGTTGAATTTCGGCTTACGCGCCGGGGACGAACTCGACGCGGAAACCGTCACGCGTCTGCGGGAATCGGCGGGGCTGTCGAATATCCGGGCGAAGGCGGCGGAGATGATAGCGAAGCGTCCGCTCTCCAGAAACGCGCTCGTGCGGAAGCTGACGGAGAAGGGCGCGTTGCCGGAGGAGGCGGAGAGCGCCGCCGATTGGCTGACGGAAATCGGCGCGTTGAATGATACGGAGTACGCCGCGACGCTTGCGCGGGATTGCGCCGCCAAAGGCTACGGCCCCGCCAAAATCCGCGCCAAACTCTATGAAAAAGGCGTCCCGAAAGAGTTATGGGACGCGGCGATGTCGGATTTGCCGGACGGTCACGCGCAAATTGACGCGTATTTGTCGCGGAAAGTCTCGGGGACGCCGGACGCGGATACCAAACGGCGGCTGACGGCGTCCTTACTGCGGCGCGGGTTCTCGTGGGACGACATACGCGCCG
>JAFSOM010000044.1 GCA_017447005.1 Oscillibacter sp. | reverse complement strand
GAACTCATCGGCAATTTCCTGTTGCGTCGCGTCCGAATGTTCCCGGACACAAGCCCTCAACTTTTCAGGGTCGAGTTTCTTCGCTTTGCGCTCTAACGGCTTATTGGAAACGTCGCCCGTTTCCTCATATTGAATCACCCAGTTTCTGACGCTTGTCGCGCTTACGCCGAAGATTTTCCCTGTTTGGGCAAACGTGTGACCGCTTCCTAAATAATGCTTGACAGCCTTCATCCTCAAGTCCACACTGTACGCCATAATGATCCCACCCTTTCCGCTTTTAAATATACAATATTTACAATCAATAGTCAAGTGGGATAACTATAATCGCTGAAAAGGGAAAGGAATTTCGGACTCAGAAGCAACAGGGCAATCATATTAGGGATTACGATAAATCCAACCGCCATATCAGCAATATCCCAGATTGTTTCGACCTGCAATGTGACGGACAGAATGGGCAGGGCAAAGTAAAGCCATTTCAGCCATTTTACGGTCTTTTCGCCAAACAGGTACTCTACGCAGGTTCGGAACTCCACAAAGAAACCCAGATAGCTGGAATAGGCGAACAGTACGACAGCCAGACACAGAATCATAATGCCGAACTGTCCCCAAACGCTGCGGAAGGCGTCGAACGTCAGGACAACCCCCGTGTTTCCGTTACTCCAGACGCCGCTGCAAAGCACGGTCAGGCTTGTCATCGTACAGACGATGATGGAATCAATGAACACTTCCAGAATGCCATACATCCCCTGATGAATCGGATGGTCCGTCTGCGCGGTGGCGTGTACGGTTGTGGCGGTTCCCATACCCGCTTCGTTCGCAAAGATTCCCCGTGAAGCCCCTCTTGCCATAGCGAGAGAAACCGTGGAGCCGACAAAGCCGCCGACTGCCGGGGCCGGAGCGAACGCATAGCGGAAAATCAGCGCGAACGCCTCCGGAACCTGACGAATGTTGAGAATGATAACGCCCAGACAGGCGACGATATAAATCACAACCATAGGCGGAACCATTCTGCCGCAGAAGTCGCCGATTTTTTCAACGCCGCCCCGGAGAATCACGAACATACTGACGCCGACCGTCAAAACGCCGGAAACAAGCAGGGGAACATGGAACACATCATTGACGCAGACGGCCAGCGTATTTGTCTGGACAAAACAGGCGTCGGCGAGGACTTCCACGAACAGGGCCACCGCGTAAATTCCAGCCAGCGCTTTTCCCGTCGCGCCCAAACCGTTTTTCATATAGTGCATGGGGCCGCCGAAATATTCGCCGGATTCCGTTTTCTTACGGAAGTCCACGGCCAGCGTCATTTCCGTCATTTTGGTCATCATCCCGACAATGGCAATGACCCACATCCAAAACACGGAACCGGGGCCGCCAATGGCAATCGCCGCCGCGACGCCCGCAATGACGCCGCTCCCGATAGTCCCCGCCAGAACGGTACTGAGCGCTTGAAACGGCTTTAACTGTCCTTCCTCTCCGGCGCTGTTCTCACTGTCCTGTTTCTTGAACAGTTCGCCGATAGTGCGTTTCATCCATGTCCCGATACCGGTAATCTGAAAGAAACGGGTACGAACCGTCAGATACAGCCCGACGCCTACCATTAGAATCATCAGAGGCGTTCCCTACAGAAATTCCGTGGCATTGACGATAGCTTCCCACATACGGCTCACTCCTCCTGAAAGCTGGGATACAGGCCGTCCCAGACAATGCGGCGGTAGTTCTCGCGGTCAGTGTCTCCTTCCGTGGAGAAGCAGAGAATTTTGGAGTCGCCGTTCAATCCGATTTGTTCTTTCAGCCAGCCAAGTTTCGGATTGCGCAGAAGTTCCGAAACAAGCCCCATCGTAGACGCGCCGCTCTCGCCGGAAATCACCCTGGGGTCCTGTTCCATCGGGTTGCCGAGGATTCTCATTCCCTCCGCCGCGATGTAATCTGGCATAGATACGAAATAGTCCGCGTAATCATGGAGAACATTCCAGCCGATAGTACACGGTTCCCCACAGGCCAGCCCGGCCATAATCGTATTCATGTCTCCCGTGACGAAATGCAGTTTGCCATCGTCAGCCTCCGCCGTTCTGTAAATGCAGTCGGCCTTGTTCGGCTCCACAATGGTAATCACAGGCCGCTCGTCCTTGTAGAAGTCCGCAAAGAAACCCGTCAGCGCCCCGGACATCGCGCCCACGCCAGCCTGCAGGAAAATATGGGTGGGCTTCAGGCCTTTCATCTGTTCCACGGCTTCACAGGCCATTGTGGTATAGCCTTCCATAATCCAGCCGGGAATCTTTTCGTACTCCTCCCAAGCCGTATCCTGTACCATAATCCAGCCGTATTTCTCCGCGTTCTCGTTTGCCAGACGAACCGCGTCGTCATAATTCAAATCCGTAATGGACGCGTCCGCTCCCAGAGCGCGGATATTATCCAAACGCTCCTTTGCGCTCCCACGCGGCATATAGACCACGCTTTTTTGTTTCAGACGGTTCGCTGTCCACGCGATTCCCCTGCCGTGATTGCCGTCGGTCGCTGTGACAAAGGTGAGATTTCCGAGGCGTTCCCGTACCGCCGCGCCGGTAATCACGTCATAGGGAAGTTCGCCGACGCTCTTGCCGAGTTGTTCCGCGATATAACTGCCAAGAGCGTAACTGCCGCCCAGAACCTTAAAAGCGTTCAGGCCAAAACGGAAACTCTCGTCTTTCACCAGAATGTCGGACACGCCAAAGCGCTTCGCCAGCGCTTTCAGATTCGCCAGAGGCGTTTCCCGGTACTCAGGAAAACTTGCGTGGTATGCGCGAACTTTCTTCGCGTTCTCATATCCGAATCTTGCGACAGGATACGGATTCGCGGATTTACGCTCTTTTCGGTCATAGTGTACGACCTTTACCTGCTCGTTCATAGCGGCCCCTTTCTTTCCGGCTTACGCCAGAGCAATCGCCTCGATTTCCACCAAGGCGTCCTTCGGAAGTCTGGCAACCTGTACGGCGGAGCGCGCCGGGTAGTTTCCCTCGGAAAAGAAGCGGGAATATACGGCGTTCATCTCCGCGAAATTGTTCATGTCGGAAAGGAATACCGTCGTCTTGACCACGCTGTCCATGCCGCTGCCCGCCGCTTTCAGAATGTTCTCGACATTCTTCAACGACTGTTCCGCCTGCGCGGAGATTTCCTCCGGCATTGCCCCTCTTTCCGGGTTGACGGGAAGCTGACCGGAGACAAAGACCAGTTTTCCCTCTCCGCACACCGCCTGAGAATAAGGGCCAATGGCTCCGGGAGCGTTCTTCGCGCTGATAATGGCTTTCATGTTGACCGCTCCTTTTATCATGATAATAAAACATTATCATGATAAATTTGTTTTGTCAAGAGGGTATTGCAAAAAAATTTTTACTGTGATAAAATACTCTCATCAAGACGCTTCCCATGCGCCTGAATCTTGGAGGACTGCGAAAATGGAAAAAAATGAGAAGATTTTGAATCAATATAAGATATTAGTCGATTTTCTCGGTCATACGCTTGGCTCCGGGTATGAAATCGTCCTGCACGATGTCAGCGCTCCTGAAGCGGGAATTGTCGCCATTGCGAACGGAAGCGTCAGCGGACGCGGAATCGGAAGTCCTATGACGGACAAAGCCCTGCAAATGGCGGCGCAGGGGGAATATCAGCGGAGCGACTACCTCGTGAATTACGCCGGGAGGATTCCGAACGGCAAACTGATACGGAGTTCCACCATGTTTATTAAAGACGACGACGGAAACCTGATTGGTATGCTTTGCGTCAATTTTGACGACAGTCAGTATCAGGACCTTGCGAAACGTCTCTCCGACCTGATTCATCCGAAAGAATATTCTTTCAGCGAATCGCGTGAGGAACCCTCCGTTGCGATGGAATTTCACGAAACGGGGGCGAAGGATGCGGAACAGTTTCATAATAATCCGGACGATTTGATTGAAAGTATCTTTCATAAAGCGACCGAGAAGTACGACATTTCCTTAGACCGTCTGACGCAGGATGAGCGCATGGAAATTATCAGACAGTTAAAGGACAACGGCCTGTTTCAATTAAAAGGCGCCATTCCGTATGTCGCCGAACGGCTGTTTTGCTCAACCGCGAGCGTCTACCGCTATATCGGGAAAATCGGCAGGGAAGGACTGTGAAAGTTCCTCCAGCCTTTTACTTCGCAATAACGCTTCGTTCTCTCGATTCACTCACTCCTTATCGGCAAATGCCATAGCGCGGTTCCTTGGAGCGTATCTTCCTTGTCGATGTACCCCTCAATTTTATTTCGTATGTTCATAGGACGCCTCCTGTTACTTTCCTGAATGAAAATTATGTATAATAATACGAAATCCTCAAACGCGGCGACGCTCCGTCACGTTTGAGGATTTCGCTGTACTGCAGATTTTTGACGTTATTTTTGACTGGCTATTTCGCATGATTTCTCAAAAATCGCGGCGTTTCAGCAAATTTTCAAGTCTCCATTTAATTAGGAATGACTTGGAACATATCGCGGCAATATGACTTCAAATAACCGTTGCTTTCGTCAATAAGCATAATCCGAGGCAGTCTGGCCAAAACCCGCTGTTTATCAGGCTTTCAAACTTTACCTCGGATTAAACTGTAACTCGGATTTTGCGCCCGTCAGGGTACTAACAAGACTTCAAGGTTTCCAGAAGGTAGTCCGTGAACTCGGCGGCGCTCGCGCCGTCAGGACGCGTCGTTACAACGACTTTCCGTTCCGTTACAGTGCAAACGTCCAATGCCTTTTCCAAACGCGATTTCCGGTCGCCATAACCGATATGGGCCATCATTTCCCCCATAGCGCGAATCAGACTGCACGGGTCGGCGTAAGGGCCGCGTCCCGTTTTCATCAGCATGACGCCTACGCCGTGAATCGTCTCAAAGAGCGCGTACTTGTTGCCGATATTGGACGAGGACGCCGTGCCCAATCCGCCCTGATGTTCCGCCGCAACGTCCGTCACAATGTCGCCGTACAGGTTCGGCAGGACAATGACTTCCATGCCTTTATTGAAATCGGGGTCCATGAGTTTCGCGGTGGTGGAATCCACCAGTTCTTCCCGAATTTCAATTTCCGGGTACTCCGTTTGGCCAATTCGACGGACAGTCTGAATGAAATTGCCGTCCGCGAGCTTAACGATATTCGCCTTTGTCACGACAGTAACATTATGTTTGCCGTTCTTGCGGGCGAAGTCAAACGCGGCTCTTGCGATACGCTCCGCGCCCGGTTTTGTGCAGACCTTGAAATCAATGGCAAGGTCGTCGTTGACCTGAATGCCGCGATTGCCCAGAATATACTCGCCCTCGATATTCTCACGGAAAAACGTCCAGTCAATGCCCTTGTCGGGAATGCGGATGGGCCGGACGGCGGCGAAAAGCTGTAAGCCGCGCCGCAAAAGGCTGTTCGCGCTGACAAGATTGGGCAGTCCGTCCCCGGCGCGGGGCGTCACGAAGGGGCCTTTCACGAGTACGTCGCACTCCTTGCAGGCCGCCAAGACCTCATCCGGCAGAGACTGCATTTTCGCCACGCGGTTTTCAATGGTCATGCCCTCAATCATGCGGATTTCCACTTTGCCGGACGCCAGTTCCGCTTTGAGCAGTTCCCGGACTACCCGAAGCGCCTGCTCCATGATAATCGGGCCGATTCCGTCTCCGGGCATAACGCCAATGACGATACGCTCCAGTTTCGTGAAGTCCTTGATTTCATTGTCCTCCTTCATGCGCTCAATGCGCTCAAACTCGGAGAGAATCAGTTCCGCGAATTTCTCCTGCGCAACCCGGATTTCCTCACTGCTTCTCATAATCATACGGCTCCTTTCCAGCCTTTGCGCGTTCACGCGTCCTCAATGTAACCCTCAATCATCTCCACATCTTATCACACGGAAATGTCAAACGCTTATTCCGTTTTGGACTGCCCATTTATACCGGAAAGGAATAACAACACTATGTTTCAGTTTCGGATATACAGCGTTCCCTCCATAATTCTCCGCGCCGTGCGCTGTTGTAAGTGGTAATATAGAGTGTACCAAAAACGGACAGATAGACTGTACCAAATTCCGCCACAAAGTGTACCAAAAAAAGACAGGGAGTGTACCAGTAAACGGCCCGGTCTGTTAT
>JAFSOM010000508.1 GCA_017447005.1 Oscillibacter sp. | reverse complement strand
GGGAGCGGAAAGGAGCGGGTTTCATATGGCGAATGACAACGAAGTATTGCGGGCGATTCGGGAGCGGCGCAGTATCCGGCGATTCCGTCCGGACAGGCTGACGCCGGAAGACTTGAGCGCGATACTGGAAGCGGGGACTTGGGCGGCGTCGGCGAAAGGACAGCAGAGCGCGCTTTTAGTCGTCGCGGACAGCGCGGGGGATGTGGAAGCGTTACGGAAAGCCAACGCGGAAATCTGGGGCCGTCCGGAAGTCGACCCCTTCTATGGCGCGCCGGATATTGTCGTTGTGTTGGGCGACGGCGACAACCCGAACTGGCTACAGGACGGCTCGCTCGTCATGGGGAATCTGATGTTAGCGGCCTACGCCGTGGGCGCGGGTTCGTGCTGGATTAACCGGGCGATAGAGTACTTTGACCGTCCCGACGGGAAAGCCATGTTGAAAAAGTGGAATCTGCCCGCGAAATATCGCGGCGTTGCGATTTGCGCGTTAGGGTATCCGGAAGGAAATCCTCCGGCGCCGAAAGCGCGCAAACAGGATTATATAATTCATGTGTGACGCAATCGGGCGGCATACGGACGAGTGCGGAAAAATAGAAAGGAGCGTTTCAAATGGCGGCGCCAACTCCCCATAATGAGGCGAAAGCAGGAGACATTGCGAAAGTGGTACTCATGCCCGGCGACCCCTTGCGGGCGCAGTACATTGCGGAGAACTTTCTTGAGAATCCGGTATGTTTCAACCATGTGCGCAATATGCTGGGCTTTACGGGAACGTATCAGGGAAAGCGTATTTCCGTCATGGGCCACGGCATGGGCATTCCGTCGGTCAGCCTGTACGCCTATGAGCTTTACGCCTTCTACGGCGTGGAATCCATCATCCGTATCGGCTCGGCGGGCGGTATCAGCGAGAACACGCATTTGCGCGACGTGATACTTGCGCTTGCGGCCTCCACGGACTCCGGTTTCGCGGGACAGTACCGTTTCCCCGGACAGCTTACGCCGTCGGCGTCGTGGCCGCTGTTGAGTACGGCGGCGGAGACCGCGAAAGCCCTGAATATTCCCGTACAGGTGGGGCAGGTGTTCTGTTCCGACCTGTTCTATGGCGACAGCGACGCGGTACGGAACGCGTGCCGGAAGTTCGACATCCTCGGACTGGAAATGGAATCGGCGGGCCTGTACTGGACGGCGCAGTCTCTGCACAAGCAGGCCCTTGCGATTCTGACCGTCTCCGACCACGTTTTCACGGGCGAATCCCTCCCGGCGGACGAGCGTCAGAAGTCGTTCCGCGACATGATGAAACTTGCCTTGGAAACGGCTTGCCATTTCGCGTAACGCTATGTTTAACCCCTCCCCCTCCCCTTTCAGGGGCGGGGAACGATGGTTAAAAACGCGATAAAGGAGCGTCGATTCCGTCACGTTACGCGGCGGAACCGACGCTTTCGGCTTGTTACGTTACATCTTTTCGGCGCAATGTCCTTAACTTTTCGTATACCCCCCTAAATCTTTCCTTTCAGGGGGGACTTACCGGAACTTGAAAACGCTTTCAGGATTTGTTCCCCCGCCCCTGAAAGGGGAGGGGGACAGGGGGAGGGGTCTTGCGCATACCCTCGGTTAATGACATTGCTTTCGTCGTTTATCGCGTCACGCTTTCTTGTAGACGGGGAAATAAATTTCCGTCTCCCAGTCCTTGGGGTTGAGGTTATTCCACGCGCCCTTGCGGTAAATCTCGTAAGGGGCCTCGTTCCACGCGTAGCCGTTCTCCTCAATCCACGCCACCAGCGCGGCGTAAGCCTCGTTCAGCGTGGAATACGGGCCTTTCTGTACGGTCGTCGCGCAAAGACGCGATTCCAGAATCTTCTCGGCGCGTTCCGTCTCCCGGACGCTGACGAACAGTTCCGTGTCGGAGGATTCGCGGTCGAACTCCTCATCCCAGTACATCGCGCCCGTGACGCCGCCGGGGGTAAGTCCCTCTTTGGCAATGCGGCTGTAGAGGTCGGAATAATACTTGCCGTACTCCTCCACGCCCATGCGCTGACGGCTGGAGAATACCGCGACAGGCTCCGTTTGCGTCAGTTTGATTTCGTATCCGTTGGAAATGTCCATAAGGTCTCCATTCCTTTCCAGTCTGTTCAGATGGGAAGTCAACTCGTCGAGAACCGTTTCCAGCTCCAAGCGTTGACATTCCAGTTTCTTCTTTTGGCGTTGCAGTTCGCGGCGAAACGCGTCATTGCCGCAGGACAGAAGCGCTTGCGTCTCTTCCAGCGAAAAGCCGTAGCGTTTCAATTTCTGGATAAGCAGCATTTTTTCCAGTTGGGAACGCTCATAGTAGCGGTAGCCGGTGAAACGGTCGGTTTCCGACGCCTTGAGCAGACCGATTTTGTCATAGTAACGCAGGGTTTTTACGCTTACCTGACAGATTTTAGAAAACTCGCCAATCTGATACATAAGTTTACGCTCCTGTCTGTCACATCCCGGATGTTGCATAGAGTATAAGCCCTTCCCCAAGGGGAGAGTCAAGAGTTTTTTTTGATTTTTCGCGGGAAATTTTAAAGCGTGCAAGCGTCGTCCGGAGTTTCGCTCACCCCTCCCCGCCGCCTTGCGCAACCGATTTTGCCTCTCAGACCGCTAAG
>JAFSOM010000507.1 GCA_017447005.1 Oscillibacter sp. | reverse complement strand
TGTTTGTATGAATATCGCGTTGATGGCGCATGACAACAAAAAGGAACTCATGGTTCAGTTCTGTACGGCTTACGCCGGGATTCTCTCGCAACACCGCCTCTACGCCACCAATACCACGGGACATCAAATCTCCGAGGCCACCGGACTGCACGTGCACTGCTTCCTGACCTATGCCCACGGCGGCAATCAGCAAATCGGCGCCCGGATTGCCTATAACGAATTTGACATGGTGCTGTTCTTCAACGACCCCACGCAGGAAGAAATGGCCGGGGACGTGGCCTATATTTCCCGCCTGTGCGACATGAGCAATATTCCGTTCGCAAGCAATATTGCAACGGCGGAAATGCTCGTGTTAGGCTTATCCCGGGGCGATTTGGACTGGCGCAATGTCGTGAACCCGTCCAACCGCCCGATTGCGTAAGTTAAGAAAGGAGACCTTATGCCTACAATAAAGCCCCGGACGTTATCCGGGTTTATGGAGTTACTGCCCGCGCCGCAACAACAGATGGAACGTATCATGGACAGTCTGCGCCGTACCTACGCCCTGTACGGCTTCACGCCGCTGGATACGCCCTTAATGGAGGCGGCGGAGGTGCTGTTAGCCAAGGGCGGCGGCGAGACCGAAAAGCAAATCTACCGCTTCCAGAAGGGCGACGCCGATTTAGCGTTACGCTTTGATTTGACCGTCCCGCTGGCGAAGTACGTCGCCCTGCACAGTCACGAACTGGCGTTCCCGTTCCGCCGCTACCAGATTGGCAAAGTCTATCGGGGCGAACGCGCCCAGCGCGGACGTTTCCGCGAATTTTATCAGGCCGACATCGACATCATCGGCGACGGGACGCTGTCGGTTATCAACGAGGCGGAGATTCCCGCGATTATCTACCGCACGTTCTCCGCGTTAGGCCTGCAACGCTTCCACATCCGCGTGAACAACCGCAAGATTCTGAACGGATTCTACGCCATGCTGGGCCTGACGGAAAAATCCGGCGACATCATGCGCACGGTCGACAAGCTGGAGAAAATCGGCGCGGAGAAAGTGCGCGGCATTCTCATAGACGATTTCGCGGTTGAGGCGGAAAAGGTCGATAGCATTCTAAAGTTTTTGGCGCTGTCGTCGGAGACCGGAGACGCCGCCGCCGTTCTGGACGCGTTAGAAACGTATCGCGGACGCAATCCGCTTTTCGATACCGGGCTTGACGAACTGCGTACTGTCGTTGGCTATCTGGACAGCTTCGGCGTACCCGCCGACCATTTCGCCGTTGATTTGACCATCGCCCGCGGACTGGATTACTATACCGGCACGGTCTACGAAACCACGCTGGACGAGTACCCGGAAATCGGCTCGGTATGTTCCGGCGGACGCTATGACAATCTGGCGGAGTACTACACCGACCGTCAACTCCCCGGCGTGGGCATTTCCATCGGCCTGACGCGCCTGTTTTATATCCTGCAGGAAAAGGGACTGCTCAATGACGAACTCCCCACCGCCCCCGCCGACGTGCTCATACTGCCCATGACGGAGGATTTGGCCCCGGCCATTTCGCTGGCTACCATGTTCCGCGAAAACGGGGTACGGGCGCAACTGTACTGCGAAGGCGGGAAGTTCAAGAAGAAAGTCGGTTACGCCGACAAACTCGGCATTCCCTACGCCGTATTCATGGGCGAGGATGAAATCCGCGACGGCGTCGTGACGTGCAAGGATATGTCGACGGGCGAGCAGACGAAACTTTCCGCCGCCGATACG
>JAFSOM010000506.1 GCA_017447005.1 Oscillibacter sp. | reverse complement strand
CCTTCGTTCGCGTTCATCCGTACCACTCCTTATATAATAGTCCCGATAAGTATCGACACTTAGCGATACTTATCGGGATTCATTATCGCATATTCTACGCCTTTGCGCTACACGCCCCTACAGACAACGCTTACGCTCCTTATACGGACGACGGGGAGATTTCGCATTCAAATTTTGCGCGGAACGGAATCCCCTCAGACTGACGGGAATCGCGCAACGCCTCTCCGGGAGGTCGCGGAACGGCGGCGCAAGGCGAACAAACTTCAGAAACGATTCTTTCGCAACTACTGTCCTGATATAAGCGGTTTCATCCCCGGATAAACCAGTGAATCCAGTCAGCCGTTTCCTGCCACTGCTCTTCCGGCGTGATTGTGGCAGTCCCGCTACGGGGATACTGTCCGTAACTGCCAAACTGGCTGTGATTTCCGCCCTCAATACAGTGCATCGCCGAACCTTCAGGCATAAGTTCCCGCGTAGATTCCAATTGCTTGATGTCAAGAGCGGCGTCATTAGAACCGTAAAGAGACAGTGTTCTAATATGAATATCCTCGAATACCATCTGATATATCGCATACGAACCAAGTAGAATCAATCCGTCCGGCGGATTCTCGCAGGAAGTCACGTAAATTGACGCCGCGCCTCCGCCAAGGGAGTGTCCCGCTAAATACCAGTGGTCGTAAGAATACGAATCCTGCACCTCTTTGGCCTTATTGAGACCCAAAATTGCGATTTTTAAGGGCGTTTTCATGACGAACACGTCCGCAGTTTCCTGCGCAATTTTCACGGCAAGGGGCGCGTATACGGTTTCCCTCGCATTGAAAGCGTTATAAAGGATGATAGCCGTATCCTCGCTCGGCCCGTCGAACAGCCAGCCCTGCGGAATTTCTTGTACCGTAACGCCGTCGCCGCCTTTCAGCGCCTCCAAGGCCGTTTCATCCGGCTTGGCGCCCCCAAAAATAATGACGTACAGGAGAAACGCGACGCACAGCAGAAGCAGGACAAGAAGAACGAGCAGAATCTTGATAACAAGCGGTTTCTTTTTTTTCTCCACAATGATTCCTCCTTAAAGCGAAATCACCGACAATTTTCCGGCCGGGGCCGTCACGACATTTCCGAAACAGCCCCGGGAACAGGGGGAAACGTTTCTCATACGGAAATCTATTTCTCGATTGGAAAGCGTTCCCCCTGTTTTCAGTTGCCGTTTACCAGTCCTTGTCCTGATACGGCGTGGAGGCGAAGCCGTCCGCCCGCAAACCGTCAACCATCTTGTCCAGACGGCCCCGGAAGAAGTTCTGGAACCATTCGCAGTCGCCGAACAGTTTCACCGCCGTGGGGCTGACCGCGTAATAGAGCCGGATAAACAGGCGTCCGTACCATGTTTTTGCGAGTACGTTGTCGCGGAAGCGGCGTAATGTCCAGACCTCCGGACAGTCATAGGAGCCGTACACCGCCGTAGCCACGTAACAGCCGCCCGACGACGTGGAGGAGGGCGCGTCCTGCCATTGCGCCGTGACCGTGACGGGGCCTGTCACCGGAATGACGCTGCCCGGCGCGTATTCAACGTTCCCGACGGCCCAGATACGGAATTTTTTCTGAGCGGGCGCGCTGAAACCGTTCTGCGGGAAGGTGAAATTATCGCCGCTCGTCACCGTGACGCTGTCCATGGAACCGCCGCCGCCGTTGGCGTCAAAGCTGACGCTATACTCTTCCGGCGCGGCGCCGTCCTTAAGGGTGAAGTAACCCGGCGCGTCGGGCGGATTGTCCGCTCTCGCGTACTCCGCGTCGATATGTTTCCCGCTTATTTTTGTGCCCTTCCCGCCCACGATAGCGGCGCAACGTTGGAACATATAGAGCGAATCGGTCACATTGTCAGTCCGAAAGTCCGTGACAATCACGGTTGTGAGCTTCAAGCAGAAGCTGAACATAGAGGCCATGTTAGTGACGGAGGAGGTGTCAAAAGAGGACAAGTCCAACGTTTCCATAGCGAAGCAGTTTGCGAACATACTGCTCATGTCCGTGACGCGACCGGTTTGGAAAGAGGAGAGATTCAGGCGCGTCAATATGGGGCACTGCGTAAACATCTCTCTCATGCTTGTCACGTTTTCCGTCCGGAAAGCGCTCAGGTCAAGTTCCGTAAGGGAAGTGCAGTTCCGGAACATTCCCGACATATCCGTTACGGCGCTGGTATCGAGATTTTCCAGATTCTCAAAGCGTTCCACGGCGGAATAGGCGAACCAATAAGCGGTAGTCGTGGGATGAATGGCGTCCTTGAACCGGACAACCTGAATCGCTCCGGCCTCCGAATCCCACGGCGCGACGCTGTAACCGGATTCCGTGGGAACCGCCCAAATTCCGCGGGGCGTCAGGCTCGAATCGGGGGTTCTCCCGTTCTGGAAGACCATTAGGCCATTCTCGTACAGAATCGCGTAAACGTGTCCCGTGTCGGGGTCAGCGGATACAAAGACGGCGGAGACGGTGACATTGCCTATGGGCATTGCGAAGCGATAGACGCCTTCCGCACGGTTTACCGCTGTAACTTGCGTCTCTACCTGCGCGGAGGAAACGACGCGGATAGAATCCAGCGTGTAGCCGTCAGCGGGGATGGCCGTCAGCGTGACCGTTTCCCCCGCGATAGCCTCGTTTATGGAGGGCGTAATACTGCCGTGTTCCGTCTCCGCCGTCACCGTGTAGCGGGTCTGCGCGTCGGGCTTACGGGTGAAGTAGCCGGGGGCGTCCGGGCCGCCGTCAATACGGGCGTACTCGACGCCGACTTGACTGGAATCAAAACGGGTTCCCTGTCCGCCTGTCAGCAAGGGACAGTTGTAGAACAGCGAATTGGGCGCAGTTTCGCCGTTAAACTGAAACTTGTCGGACACGTAGATGACCTTGAGCGAGATGTTATCATAGAACATCGTGTCCGCGTTTGTTACCGCGCCGGTGTCAAAACTGCTGAGGTCAAGTTCCTGTACCGCAGAACATTCGGCGAACATAATCCACATTGTCTCCGCCTTGCTGGTGTCAAAGCCGGAGACATCAATCGTCTTCAGGCGGTTGCAGTTGTAGAACATCCCTTGGAAGTTCACAACACTACTGGTATTCAGCCCGGACAGGTTGAGGCTTTCCAGCGAGTAGCACCGCCCCAGCGTATGGTTCAGCGACGTAACATTAGAAGTATCAAAATGCGAAAGGTCAAGTTCCCGCAGTTGGCTACAGGAGTTGAACATTTCGGTCATGTCCGTCACGCGGGAAGTATTAAAATGCGAAAGGTCCAGTTCTTTCAGGAACGCGCACTCGGAGAACATGCGGGACATATCCGTAACCAGACTGGTATCCAGATTTTCGATTCCCTCAAAACGCTCCACGGCGCACCCGTAAAACAACGCGGCGGTGGACAGGGGGCGGATTACGTCGGCGAATTGAATCAGCCGAATATTTTTCGCCTCCTCCATCCACGGAGTATTGGCCGACGAGGTGACATTATTGACGGCGTATCCCTCCATGCTGACGGGATAAATCTGTTTGACGGGCGTCGCTTCCTTAGGCTCGTTTCCGATTTGGAACACCATCGTACCGTTTTCGTAGAGAACGGCGTAAACGTTCTCCGACACCGGCTCTTCCGCGCCTTTCAGCGTGAAGTAGCCCGGATTACCGACGGCGTCAATACGGGCGTAGGCGGAATCGGTATGCTCGTCGCTGTACGCGGTTCCGGCTCCGCCGACCAGCGCGGCGCAACCGCCGAACATATTGACGCCTCCGTTTTCCACAAGGTTTTCAGAAATCACAAACTTTTCGGAAACCCGGATGGTTTTCAGGTTCGCGGCCCCATAAAACATATTGCCGAACTGTACGCTACGGGAAGTGTCCCAACCGGACAAATCCAGCTCCGTCAGGCCGGTACAGTTTAGGAACATCGAAGAGAACGTATATGACCCTGAGGTATTCAATCCGCTGATATTCAGTTCCGTCAGAGCGGCGCAGTTTGCGAACATTCCGTACATGCTTTGCGCGTTAGAGGTATCCCAGCCGCTCAAATCCAGAGAGGTTAAGCCACTGTTGGAGAACATCCCGGCAATGTCCGTCGCGGTGGAAACATCCCAGCCGCTTACGTCCAATTCCGTCAGGCTGGAACAGTGGGTAAACAAACCGTGCATATTCTCCACGCGGGAAGTATTCCAGCGGCTTACGTCCAGCGTTTTCAGGTTTAGGCATTCATAGAAGACGGCGCGCATACTGACGACATTTGACGTATCCAGATTGTCGGTATGCGTGACTTCCGTCAGATTTCTCAATCCCATGAACCAGCAGGTCAGATATACGGGAGAAATCTTATCCTTAAAGTCAACCTTCGTAATCACGTCCCGGTTTTCATACCACGGCGTTTCCGGGATGTGTTCAATGCCCACCGCGCCGCCTTGATAATCATACTCGTTCGCCAGCTTCACCGGATACGTCGCTATGACTGCGCGTCCGGCCTCCGGCGTATTGCCGTTCTGGAATACCAGCGTACCGTCGGCGTAGAGAACGGCGCTGACGCTCATTGTGAAGTAGCCCGGATTATCGGCGGCGTCAATATGGGCGTAGGTATAATCGGTATGCTCGGCGCTGTACGCGGTTCCGTTACCGCCCACAAGCGCGGGGCAGTTGAGGAACATATCAACGCCATATTCGCTATTCATGCTCGAAGTCACAAAACGCTCGGAAACCCAGATGGTTTTCAGGTTTGTGGCGTCCTGGAACATAAAGGCGAACTGTGCGCTGGAGGAAGTGTCCCAACCGGACAAATCCAACTCCGTCAGGCCGTCGCACTCGCGGAACATTCCGCCGAAGTATATGACTTTGGAGACGTTCCATCCGCTTACGTCCAGCGTTTTCACTTTTACGCCCCGGAACATGGAGCCAAAGTGCGTTACGTTGGACGTATCAAAGCCGCTTACGTCCAGTTCCGTCAGAGAGGAGCAGTCATAGAACATCCCGCTAATATCCGTCATTTTGGAGGTGTTAAAGCCGCTTACGTCCGCCTTTTTCAAGCTGGAACAGCCGTAAAACAGCGCGTGCGCCGACGTGGCGTTGGAGGTGTCCCATGTACTGACATCCACCGTTTCCAGCTTTCCGCAACCGTAGAACAGGTTCTGTATGGAATTGCACTGCGAGAGGTCCAGATTTTCGCCGTGCAGGACTTCCGTCAGATTGTCGCACTTGTAGAACCAAATAGCGGTTGTCCGGGGCGCGAACCTGTCCGCGAAGTCAACCCGCGTGACAAGCGCCCTGTCGTTATACCACGGCGTATCCGGCAACTGTCTTCCGGCCATGCCATACCCGTTTATCCAATCCAAAGGATAAATCTTTGTGACTGTACGTCCGCTCTCCGGCGTATCGCCGTACTGGAATACCATCAGTCCGTCGTCGTACAGGATTACGAAAACGCCCTGCGTAAAGTATCCCGGCGCGTTGTCGGCGTCAAGACGGGCATAGGCCGCGTCAACGCGGTTCCAGTCAAACGCGGTTCCATTGCCGCCCGTCAGCTCGTCGCAACCGGAGAACATATCGACGCTGTCCGTTACCTGCGACGTGACAAAAGCGTTGGAAGCGCGGATAACGTTCAGGTTGACGCAACCGTCGAACATTCTCGCCATATCCGTGACTTTGGAGGTGTCCCAGCCGGTCAGGTCAAGTTCCGTCAGGTTAAAACAGCTCATAAACGCGCCGCTCATATCCGTGACGTTGGAAGTATCCCATCTGACAAGGCCCAGTTCCGTCAGGCTTTGGCAACCCGCGAAAGCCTCTTCCATGTTTGTGACAGAAGAGGTCTTCAATGTGCTGACATCCAGTTTCGTCAGAGAGGAACAGCCGGCGAAAATTCCCCTCATATCCGTCACGTTGGAAGTATCCCAAATGCCTTTGGTGTTCAATGTCAGTTCCAGCGCTTTCAGGCTTGAACATCCGCTGAAAGCGTTCCGCATCGTCGTGACCTGCGAGACATCCAGATTGGAAAGGTTCGTGATTTCCGTCAGAGAGCGGCAATCCATAAACCATGACGATATTGACAAAGGCTGAATCGCGTCCGCAAAGTCGACTTTCTTGATAAGGTCTTGGCTGAGGTACCACGGCTCGACCGCCTCCGGACTATACCCGTTGACCATGTCCACGGGATACGTCGCCGTTACCGCGCCTTCGCGCTTGGGCGTATCGCCGACCTGAAAGACCAGCGTTCCGTCTTCATAGAGAATGGCGTAAACGTTCTCCGTCGCGGGGCCGTCGGGAGTTTCCTCCGCCTGCAAGCGGGCGACGATTGCTTTGCCCTCTTCCGTCATTCCTTCCAGCGAATCGTCCGCTTCCGTGGCCTCTTCCGCGTCCTCCGTTACAGCCTCCGCTTCCGTGACCTCTTCCGCGTCCGGCGTCGTCTCCAGAATGACGAGTTGTTCCGCGTCCTCCGTTACGGCTTCCGCTTCCGTGACCTCTTCCGCGTCTCCCGTTACGGCGTCCGCTTCAACGGCCTCTTCCGCGCCTTCCGTTACGGCTTCCGCTTCCGTGGCCTCTTCCGCGCCTTCCGTTACGGCTTCCGCGTCCGTGGCCTCTTCCGCGTCCTCCGTTACGGCGTCCGCTTCAACGGCCTCTTCCGCGCCTTCCGTTACGGTTTCCGCTTCAACGGCCTCTTCCGCGTCTCCCGTTACGGCGTCCGCTTCAACGCCCTCTTCCGCGTCTTCCGTTACGGCCTCGGCTTCCGTGGCCTCTTCCGCGTCTCCCGTTACGGTCTCCGCGATAGCGTTTTCTTCCGTCGCCGCCTCTAACAGTGGCTCCGGATTTTCCAGCGCGGCGGCGTTGTATGGAAGTTGCATAAACAACATCACAACAACGAGAAGTCCCGCCGCTCTCCGACGAAGTTTCATCAGGTTCATGCGTGTGTCTCCTTTCCCTTAATCCTCGTTGATAACGAGATACTCATAGGCCTCTTCCGTGACCCATACGGCGGAGGAAAATCCCTGTACGGTAAATTCTCCGTAGCCCTCGCCGTCGATGATAACGTCTTCCCGCACTTTTCTGAGGCAGTCCTTGAAGCGCCGCCCCGCGAAATGCTTTCCGACATACATCCGTTTTTTGCCCGGACGCTTGTCCGACAGCAACAACGCCAGTCCCGAATTAGGGTGTTCCGCGTCTCCCTCACGCGTCCAGCCCACCACGTCGTAATGGTCCATATAGTCATGCTGTTCGCCATAGGCGTAATCGTGGCGTACCCGAACCATCGTGCGCAGTCGGGGAATGGGAATGTTCCGGGTGCAGGGAATGCCGTACAGGTCGCCGTAAAACAGACAGGGAACGCCGTCCTTGTGGAGAAGAATTAGGGCGTAGGCTACCTGTTTCATCCAGACGTTGACAAAGGATTCCAGAGACTGTCCGGGCTGGGAATCGTGGTTGTCAATAAACGTAATCGTCTGACCGGGACGCCGTTGCAACAGCGTATTGTTCAGAATGTTCGCCATGTTATAATTGCCGTCGGCATAGGACATATCGCGGATGTTGAAATGGAGCGGCACGTCAAAGAGCGACATGCAGTTGTCAACCTGATTGAGATAATTCAACAGTTCGTTTACATCGCCCGACCAGTATTCGCCTACGGCAGGCATGGGCGCGTTTTTATAGGCGCGCATTTGCGACAGCCAGTCTTTCATAAATCCGGCGCTGATATGCTTTACCGCGTCCATACGGAAACCGTCAACCCCGGTGAAATCCAGATACCAGCGGCCCCATTTGAGCAGTTCCTCCCGCACTTCCGGCGACTGTACGTCCACATCCGCGCCCATCAGGAAGTCATAATTCCCGTACTCCCGGCTCACGTCCTCCGCCCATTTCTTATCCGTGAAGCGGTAAATGCGTCCGGTCTGACGGGTACGGTTGTCCCAGTCCACGCCCGTAAAATGACGGTGATTCCACTTGAAATTGGAGTAGACGCCGTTCCGCCCCGGAAAGTTGAATACTGTGGGGGAAGAGATATTTATAGGCTGGGACTGTACCGCCATGCGATTGTTGGGGTCGACGCACACGGCGGAGGCGTCCTCAAACTCGTCGGCGCCCACGCGGTGATTCAAAACCACGTCCGCCAGTACGGAAATGCCGCTCTTATGGAAAGCGCGGATTGCCTCCTGATACTCTTCCCGGCTTCCGTACTTTGTTTTCACGCTGCCTTTCTGGTCGAACTCGCCCAAATCGTACATATCGTAGACCGCGTAGCCCACGTTATCTTCCATAAAGCCGACTTTGAACGCGGGCGGCAGCCAGACATCCGTAATTCCGAACTCCGCCAGCCGCGGCGCCTGCGCGATGCACTTGTTCCACAGAACATGGTGTCCGGAGACGTACCACTCAAAATATTGAATGATGGTTCTGTTATCCGCCATTATGATACCTCCGTGTAGGTGTTCACCACAGAAGGCTTTGCGTGGAGTTTGGCAATCTGGGGAACGATGGTAGTGAAGTGGGGCGTTTGGAAATGAGCGTCAAGGCTCTCCTGATTCCGCCAAAATTCCAAAAGGACGAACTCGCCCGGATGGTCACGGTCTTGATAGAGCGTATAAGAGATGTTGCCCTCCTCTTTGACCGTCTCGGCAATCAGCCGCCGAATCAGCGGGAGATAGTCCGGCACGCGTTCCGGAATAATGTAGTCTCTTGCTGTGGACATAATCATAGCGCGTTTTCCTCCTTATATAACCTCTCAGAACGCCGTCCGGAAGGTCTGATTCGCCTGACGGCGTTCCGATTGCTGATTCCCCCTCGCCCATCGCTTTTCGTCGCCGTTTCCCCATGAGGAGAGGCGGCGCGCCTGAAAGGAGCGGGCAAGGGGGCGTCAAAGCGCGATGTTCTCTTAGTTGACGCATATTCCCGCGCATGAGGAGACGGAATACGCCGCGGGAGAAAGTCTGATTCCAGTTTCCGTTACGTAACCCGCCTTTTCCTGTGGCGGAACGGGCGATTACGTTTCAGGCCGGAAAGAAAAGTAAAACTTGGCGCGGCGGCTCTTCTTGCCAAGACCGCCATGCAAGCCCGCGCTCAGTTTCCATCCGGCAATCCGTCTTTCTATGGAGGCGTTCAAGGAAACTTGAATCGGGTCTTCCTGAATCGTCTCTTTGAAGGCCGCGTTCAACATCCGCAACCCCGCTGCGTTCCCGGAAAGGACGACATTGCTTTCCAGTGAGAAGGACGCCTGTCCGTCACGACCGCCCCGGAAAAGACGTTCCCAGCCGAAACGGAACGCGCCGCGAACGGATTTCAGCGCGTCGGAGTCCATGCGGTACCCCGGCAAAGCCTCATTCTTGAAACTCCAGTCCACGCCGACGCCCTGATGAAATTTCAGACAGGAAACGCCGGTTTCCGCGTACAATTTGCGCGCCGCGCCAAGGTTCAATTGTTTGCGGAAATGCGCCGAGGCGTAAACGCCGTTCAGATTCGCGTCGGACTTGCCGTCGAGACAAATTCCCGTATCCGTATGAAGTGCGAAGTCCGCGCCGCCGGAGGTTGTAAACGCGGTGGCCTGCGCACGTAAGGCGCCGCCAAGCAAAGAGACATGCGCGCCTTTCATAGAGGCGTTCATAGCGCTCTGTCCGTGGTAAATCCCGCCGGAAGCGCGGTCACGGGCAAATCCTCCGTGCGCGCCCACGCGGAGCAGGTCGCCGAGGGCCACATCCTTTCCGCCTATGCAACCCTGAATTTGTCCGCTGAGGCCGTCTTCCCGACTGTGCCGGGACTGATACGCCGCGCCTGACCAGTCCAGCGTTTCCGATTCGCCTAAATGCCGGTCCAGTTCTTCCAGATTGGCCCGCATGAAATCCACAGGGGCCATGACGGCGGAGGAGAGCATTTGCCGTTGCGCTTGGGGATTGTCCGCCAGTTTCAAACTGACCCGATACGCGCCCCGGGCCGTTTCTTCCGCGGACGGGACGATAAAATCCGGCATTTCCGTGCGGAAACGGAGATATTCCATACCCATAACCTGTACGCCGTCCTCTTCCAGCGTGGGCGCGTCCATGGGGGACACCAAGGTTTCCGCGCTGACTTCAAACGCCGTCCCTTCCGCGTACTTCTCCGGCGGACGGAGAATCAGTTCCGCGTCGTCGAAGCTCACTGTAATGGGTTCGTCGCTGTCGCTTTTGGCTTGGAACAAATCGCCGCATGCGCCAAAGTTGCGCAGTTCCGTGGCCCACTCCCTGACCCGCAGTCTGACAGGAAAAGTCTTTTCGGGCATATGGATACAGTTGAGAATCATTTCCGCCCGTTTGACGCGGTAATTGTTTTCCGCGCAGGGCTGAATGTCCGACGCGGCACGGATAATTCCGGTATTTCTGACGGTATACCAGCCCTGATAAGGCGCGTGGGAGTCCAGCAACAGAATGCCCGCCGCCGCGCTTTCCGGGTTCGCCGTCCCGGTATCCCGAACCGACGCTTTCACCACGCCCGCGTTGAAAACTCCCTCGCCCTTCCAGTTTTGAACCCCGAATTTCTCGTGAAGCGTTTCCAACAGATAATCGGCGCCCGTCGCGCTGAGGCCAAAGGCCCCGGTTCGGGAGGCGAACGTACTCAAAACGCCGATACGCTCCGACGGAACTACGCCCATAGTGACTACGTCAACCGTTCCCTCGTTGATAAGCGTGGAACTTCCCGTATGCGCCGCGCCGAATACGGTTCCTTCCGACTTGCCGGATACCAATCCGCGGTTGATAATCGTACTGCCAAAGCCCGCCACGGTCAGCAGGCGCGTGATATAGGCTTTCTCCACGTCAATGACGATACTGCCGTTGTTGATTACGGTGAGGTCGTTTTTCTGGGAAGTCAGGCCGCGGGGATTAATGCCCCGGTTTCCCTTCCCGCAAACGGTCACTTCCCCGTTGTTAATCATCGTGGAACGGTGGTAGACGTACATGGGGTGCGTAAAAACGCTCTCCGTGCCCTCCGGGTCGTCCGTGTCGCAGTCCATGAAAATTTTGCCGTTGTTGACAAGGTAGGACTGACTGCCGCCCAGCATGCCCCAGAGCATAATAGCAAGATACTTTTTGCCGGAATCCTCCCGAATGACCGTCTTTCCGGCGGGGCCTTCTTCCATATCCCCCGGGGCCACCATTTCGGGGCCGTAGCGCCTCAACAGTTCCCCCATGTTCATACGAATTTCGCCGTCATTCGTCAAAACCGCGTAATCGCCCGTTTCCCGATAGTTTTCCCCGCGGGGGTCCGCCGTCAGGGACGCCATAGCGAAAGCGCTCAGAAAGCGGTTGGAGCCGCTCTCCACCTGTGACAAATCGGCCTTGAAGTAATCGAACAGCGCGCCGTCGTCGTTTCCGTCCACCGTGATATTCCCGAGGTTTTCCGCTTGCGCGGGCGCGTCCGCCGTTCCGCCCTCCACCGCAATCGCGGCATTTTGAGCGCCGTCCGTATCCGCCGCGCCGCAAGCCGTCCCGCGCACAACGGCGCCGCCCGTATCCGCCGGGTTTCCTTTTCCCGTATCCCCCGGGGGTTCTTTTGAAAAAGAGGCCGGGGAGACGAAAATTTCCGTGAATGTCTGCGCAAGCCCTTGCAGAACAGACGGAGCGTTTTTGCACAGACTATTCAGCGTTTTCAGAATGTCCATGTTCAATCGTCCTTTACGCCTTCCGCTGTGACAAGAGCGCGTCCCATTTCATAGGCCCGTTCCAAATCCTTGGCGTAATGCGCCTCATGCCACGCCATCTTGCGTTCGAGAGGAACCGCCGCCGTATGATATTTGCTGTAGTCGTCGAATTGCAGGGTATTGTAGGCAATCATATAGCGGCTGGGGCCGAAACCGCTGTTGAAAAGAAAGGTGTCATACTTACAGGAGTATTCCAATCCCATCTTTTCCACGAACTCCGGCCCGCCGTTCAGGTTGTACAGAAACAGGCTCGGATACGCCTTCTCCAAGGAGAACATCGGCCCGTGCTCGTCGTAACTGTGGTAGGAGAAAAACAGTCTCTCCATGAGCGCGGACAGGCAACTGGAAGTGTGTCCGTTGTAAATCGGGGAGGATAAAACCCACCCGTCGGCGTCCAGCATACGGCGCATGACCTCGGTCAAATCGTCCTTCATGGCGCAGCCCTTGCCGTAGAAGGCGCCCTTCCGCTTGCAGGCGAAGCAACTGCGACAACCCTTGAAGTTCAGCGGATACAGGTCAACGCGCTCAATCTCCGCTCCGGCGGACGCGGCCCCTTCCAAGGCCTTATCCAGAAGCGCGGCGCTGTTGCCGTTCTTTCTGGGACTGCCATTCAGGCCAATGATTTTCATGCTGACGCCTCCTTTTGCTCAAACTGGCTCAGATAGAGTTCCGCGTACAGGCCATTTTGTTTCATCAGGCTGTCATGCGTTCCCTGTTCCACAATGTCGCCGTTCTTCATCACAAGAATCAAATTCGCGTTGCGGATGGTCGAAAGCCGATGAGCGATAACGAAACTGGTTCTGCCTTTGAGCAGATTGTTCATAGCCTGCTGTATGACCGCCTCTGTCCGGGTATCCACACTGCTGGTAGCCTCGTCCAGAATCAGAATCGCGGGATTGGCAATCATAGCCCGGGCAATGGTAATCAACTGCTTTTGGCCTTGGGAGATGTTGGACGCGTCCTCATTGATGACGGTATCGTAGCCGTCCGGCAAGGTGTTTACGAAATGGTCAATCCGTGCGCTCTTGGCGGCGGCTAACAGTTCCTCCTCCGATACGCTCTCTCTGCCATAGGAAATATTGTCGCGGATACTGCCGTTAAACAGCCAAGTCTCCTGTAAAACCATGCCGAACATAGAACGCAACTTACGCCGCGTAATGTCGCTGATGTCCACGCCGTCGATGCTAATGCCGCCTCCGTTGGGTTCGTAGAAACGCATGAGCAGATTTACGAGGGTGGTTTTGCCGGCGCCGGTAGGCCCTACAATAGCGACCATCTGGCCCGCCTTTACGGACACGTCGATGTCGTGCATGAGGATTCTGTCGGGGGTATAGCCGAAACGCAAGTGTTGGAACTGGATGTCGCCCCGTACCGGTTCCGGGAGAGGCTGTTCCGGCTCTTTCTGCGTCTCCTCCGGCTGGTCAAGCAAGGCGAAGACCCGTTCGGCGGAGGCTAAGGCCGATTGCAGATTGTTGAGTTGCGCGGCAATCTGGCTGACGGGATTGCTGTACATCTTCTGGTATTGGAGCAACGCGGTAATGCTTCCGAGGCTCATGGCGCCGTTCAGGACATTCGCCGCGCCCAGCGCGCAGATGAGGATATAGGCGATGTTGTTGAAGAACGTCGAGGAGGGGTTGACCATGTAGGACAGGTACTGGGCCTCTTTGCTGGCTTTGTAGAGTTCCCCGTTTTTTCCTTCAAAGGCTTTCAGCGCGTCGTCCTCAAAGCCGAACGCCGTGACCACGTTGGAACCGCTGAACATCTCTTCCACGACGGCATTCAAGCCGCCTAAATTCTTCCATTGCTCACGGTAGGCGACTTGGGAGCGTTTCAGGATACCCCTTGACACAAGAATACTGCACGGAATCGTCAGCAGACACAACAGCGTCAGCCACCAGCAGATTGTGAACATCATGACCATACTGCCCGCAATCGTCAGTATCGATGTCACAATCTGTCCCATCGACTGCTGAAGAGAGTTTCCGACGTTTTCAATATCGTTGGTCAGACGGCTGAGAATGTCGCCCTTGGGAATGGAATCAAAGTAGGAGAAAGGCAGTCTCATCAGCTTATGGTCTACGTCTTTGCGCATTTGGTAGAGCGTCTCCTGCGTAGCCTTGGAGAAGAGCTGATTGGAGTACGCCGAAAAGGCCAGATTGAGAACGTAAGCCGCCCCCAGAATGACCAGAAGCAAGACAACTTTTCCGTACTGGAGTTGGATGTCATTGTCAACGACGATTTGCAAGCGGTCAAGCGCAAAGGAGAGAATCTTCGGGGCGAGCAGGGAAAATACCGTCGCAAGCACGGCGGTTACGATGCCCCAGAGCAACACGGCCTTTTGGCGTCCCAGATAGGCCAGTAAGCGTTTGAGCGACGCTCCGGCGTTTTTCGGTTTCGCCGCGCCTTTTCCCCCGGGCGCTTTCTTCGCGTGTTTCTTCTGACGCTCCTGTTCCTTTTGACGGCTCAGTTTCGCCATGTCCTCCGGCGACATTTTAGCGCGCTTTTCCGCTAAGGCCCGGCGTTGTGCCGGCGTCATCCGTGCGATACGCTCCATGGCCTCTTGAATCTCTTCCGGCGACATTCCGCCGGCGCGGTTCAAGAATCGCTGAAGCTGTTCCGGCGTCATTTGAAACAGTTTCTCCTCAAATTCGCCGCGCTGTTCCGCGGGCAGCGCCGCGAGACAGTCTTTTAACAACTGTATCTGTCCGGGGGACAGCGCCGCCATGGACGGAGACATTTTCATGTTATTGTCCATTTCTCACGCCTCCATTTCTTCCCGGGACAGTTGAGAGCGGGCAATTTCACGGTAGACTTCATTGCTTGCCAGCAGTTCGCTGTGGGCGCCCTGTCCAACCAGTTTTCCGTTGTCCAGAACCAGAATCTTGTCCGCCGCCTTGATGGTGCTGATACGTTGGGCCACAATAATCACGATAGCGTCCCGCGTCTCTCCCGCCAAGGCGCGGCGGAGCGCGGCGTCGGTCTTGAAGTCCAGCGCGGAGAAACTGTCGTCAAAGAGGTAAATGTCCGGCTTGCGGATAACCGCACGGGCAATGGACAAACGCTGTCTCTGTCCGCCGGAAACGTTCGTTCCGCCGGGCGTCAGAGCGGTATACAGGCCGTACTCCTTCTCTTCCACGAAGTCCCTCGCCTGCGCCACGTCCAAGGCGTGATTGGCCTCCTCTTCCGTCGCGTCCGGTTTCCCGCGCCGGAGGTTGTCCAGAATCGAGCCGCCGAAGAGAAAAGCCTTTTGCGGTACAACGCCAATATGCTTACGCAATTCCGCCTGACGCAAATCGCGGATGTCGCAACCGTTGACCAGCACGGCGCCTTCCGAGGGGTCGTAATAGCGGGGAATCAGATTCAGAAGGGTACTTTTGCCCGCGCCCGTTCCGCCGATAATCGCCAGCGTCTGTCCCGCCGAGACGGTGAAGCTGATGTTGGATAAGGCGTCCGCGCCGCCTTCCGCATACCGGAAAGAGACGCCCTTAAATTCCAGCGTGTCGATATGGTCGGCTAATTCCCGCGGCTGTTCCGCGTCCCGGACGGAGGGCGTAACGTGAAGAACTTCCGCAATCCGGCTTCCCGCCGCCTGTACCCGGGGCAATACAATCAAACCCACGGATAACATCATCATCCCGGACACAATCAGGCTCAGGTACTGAATAAACGCCTGAATGTCGCCATACGTAGCCAAATGGTCCGTCATATAATGGGCGCCGAACCAGAGCACCAGAATGTTCGCCAAATTGATGAAAAAACTCATCATCGGCGGGAAGGAGAGCAGATAGCGGTTGAGATTCAAAGCCTTGCTTTTCACTTCCTCGGCAACGCCGGAAAAACGCGCCTCTTCCGTTTCCTCTTTGTTAAAGGCCCGGATAACCCGCATTCCGTTCAGCGATTCCCGCGCAAGGCGGTTTACGCCGTCAAGTTTTTCCTGATACGAGAGAAATACCTTCCGAACTTTGCCGACAACGAGCGCGACAAAGGCAAGGCAGAGCGCCACAGCCACAAGGACAATCCATGCCAGACGCGGCGAGGTCAGCAGGGCAATCGCAAAGCCGCCGATACACATCAGCGGAGCCGTGAGCATGAATGTCATCAGTTGCACGATTCCGGTCTGCATTTGCATAATGTCGTTTCCCTGACGGCTGATTAGGGAGGCGGTTCCGAACTGGTCAAGGTCGCGTTGAGACAGGCGCAGAACGTGGGAGAAAAACGCCGTCCGCAGGTTCCGCGAAAAGCTCATGGCGACTTCGGCGATGAATTTTCCGTTCAGCGCGGGAAACAGCATGGACAGTACGGCGATAACCGCCATCAGCGCCACCGTGCCGCTGAAAGAGACGTTTTCCCCGCTCAGGACGCCTTCATCAATAATCCGTTTGCTCAACATGGGGAGCATAAGACTGCACAGCGACGCCAGCATACTCAGAACGATGACAAGGACGACTTTTTTCCAGTAGGGACGCAGAAATCTTGTATAGAGTTCAATCATAGACTGCGCCTCCCCTTATACGGCGTTCAGCCGCCTGACCGGACGGAATGGGTAGCTTCCGTTCATTCTGTCCGCGTAGTAGCCGTCAAAACCGAACTGGAAATTACAGCCCCAGCCGAACGTCCCGCCAAAAGCGGTGGAGGACTGGTAAAATCCTTGGGGCTTTGTGTTGGTATTGGGGAACAACTCCGGATAATACCACACGTCGCCTTCCGTCAGATTCACCAGCGTCGCCAGCTCTTTCAAATTGGGGAGAACCCAGTCGTCATAGCCGCCCAAACGCAGTTCCTTGCAGTACACAAGCGCCTCTTTCAGGGGAAGCAATGGCGTTTCCTCCCGCATCCACATAAGCCCGGTCAGGCGGTCGGTCACGGTATTGTCCGGGTTGACGGTAAAGCGCTCGGCGGACGGCATGGCGAAGGGATTGGTTCCGCCGCTGACGGCCCGAATACGGGAAGGTATCGTTTTCCGGCGTCCGTAGGAACAGCCGTAGCCGAAGTAGAAGCCCCACGCCAAGTCCGTATTGTCCTTGCACTCCGTATCGCACCAGTAGTAATCGTTAGAGGCCTTGAACACGTCGGTGTCAATGGCGGGCATTGCGTCGTTGTACCGGGCCAGAGAGCGGAACTCTTCCCGCCCGGGCAGTCGCCAGTCATTCCGGCCTAAATAGCGTTGGTCGTTCAGCGATTGTACGTAGGCTAACGCGTCCGTCCATTTCAGCAAAAGCGCGTCATGGGCGTTATCCCATAAAAGGCCCGTATTCCGGTCAAATACCGCCGCGCCGTTTTCCCGGGTCTCGAAGGACGCCGGAAGCCAAATCCGTTGCGCGTCCAAGCCCCAGATTCTGTCCGCCGCGACGGGACGCCCTTTCAGGTCAAACGCCTCGGTCTGTCCCGTATGGGTGAGCTTGAATGTCTCCGCTTGTCCGCTTTGCGAAGGCGCGTTTCCGTCCGCGTAACGCACGGCGCGGAAGAGTAACGGCGCGGCCCGCCCGCCATAGTAGCCGTCGTATCCGTAGGTGAAGTTCGTGACCCATGCGTAATGTCCCTCGAACACGCCGCAAGAGGAATAGTGGAGCATTTTTTCGTTGGGCGGAATCGGGAAGAAGTCCTCGAAATACCAGCTTTTGTTGTTGACATCCAGATTCAACAGCGTGTTCAGCTCTTTGATATTCGGCAGGCGCCAGTCATGATAGCCCGCCAGCGTCATGCGACGGCAGGCCGCGTCCGCGTCCTTGGGGCCTTGCCGGGGATTCGTCTCCTTTTGCCACATCAGCCCGGTTACTTCGTCCGTAACCGTGCCGTCGCCGTTGTCATGGAAACGGCTTGCGTCCGGCTCTCCGAAACGACGGTCATTTCCGCCGCGCACGGCCAGAACATAATTTTCCATATCCGTCCGTTTCGCCACGGCGCTTCCCATACCGGAAAACAGAACCCATGAGAAGTAAGGTTGCAGACGGTAGACGTTTTTCGTCCAGTAGTCGCCCACGGGACAATCGCCGAAGATGTCCGTATCAATCACGGAATCCGCCCGCCCGTAGTCGAAAATAGACCGCAGTTCGTCCTTATTGGGAATCCGCCAATCGTCGAACCCGCCGTAACGCGCCGCGTTCAGTTCGGCGGCGTGAACCTCTCCCGCCCCGGCGAACGTGTAGCGCGCCCCGCCATAGTTTACCTCTCCCGCGTCCGGAGACTTGACTT
>JAFSOM010000505.1 GCA_017447005.1 Oscillibacter sp. | reverse complement strand
TCAAGTTTGCCCTTCCCCCGTCTACGGGGGAAGGCGCCGCGCAGCGCCGGAGGAGGGCAAGTTTTATTCAGCTTAACGCCTATGCCCGGAACGGGGGAACGGCGCCGCGCAACGCCGGATTTTATTGTCCGGCCATAGCCAAGCTCAACGCGTACACTTCCGCGGCGCCGCCGTCGCGCAGACATTGCGCGCATTCGCAGAGCGTCGCGCCCGTGGTACAGATGTCGTCTATCAGCAGGACGCGTTTCCCGCGCAGATGGGCGTTCGGCGCCGGACGGTATACGCCCGCGACGTTCGCCCAGCGCGCCGACGCGTCGCGTAGGCCGGATTGCGGCGGGTTGTCCCGCGTCTTGACCAGTAACGCCTCCGGACGCGTAGCCCACGTCCGACACGCCGCCCGCGCCAGCAGTTCCGATTGATTATAGCCGCGCTGACGGCGACGTTCCCGGCTGATGGGCGCCCATGTCACGGCGTCGAACATGCCCGGGTAACGTTCCGCGGCGCAGGCGGACAGCGTAGCGCCGAACGCCCGCGCCGCCGCCGTATGTCCGCCAAACTTGAAACGTAATATCGCCCGCCGCGCCGCGCCCGCGTACTGTAAAGGCGCGGCGCAGTACAGCCCGCGAATGACGCGGAACGCGTCGCGGTCGTCGACCCATGGCAAATCGGCGGCGCAGTCGTCGCAGATTCCCGGACGCGTCAGGATTTTACGGCAAAACGGGCATTTCGGCGGGAATAACAGGTCAAGAAAGCCGTCCGCAATCTCCGATACGGCCCGGAATGCGGTCTTGTCACGCAACATACTTAACCCCTCCCCTGTCCCCCTCCCTTTCAGGGGCGGGGGAACGGATTTTTCAGCGCCTTCAAAGTCACGGCAAGTCCCCCCTGAAAGGGGGGATTTAGGGGGGTTACGCGTTCTCAAGCCTTTATTCGTCGAGCGTCAGACGCACGCCGCCATAGATTCCCGCGTCGTTGCCCAGCGTGGCAAGCAGGATTTTCGTATCCCGGCACGCGTGGAACACGCCCTGATGGAATCCCTCTTCCAGCGCCCCTAACAGAATCAGGCCCGCCTTCGACACGCCGCCGCCAATCAGCACCGCTTCCGGGTTCACGACGTTGCAGACCGTCGCAATCGCGCCGCCCAGCAATGCGCACACTTCCTTCACAACGTCATTCGCTAACGCGTCGCCGGCTTTGGCCTCGTCAAACACGTCCTTCGCCGTCAGCGGGTCGAACTTCTTCAGCGCGGTCTCCTTCTTGTACTGCTCCAAGCGGTTCCGCGCAACCCGTACAATGCCCGTCGCCGACGCGTACTGCTCCAGACATCCCCGGTTGCCGCAGTTGCACGGTACGGTTTCTTTCGGATTCACGCGGATATGTCCCATTTCCCCGGCGGCGCCGTTCTGACCGTTCAGGATTTTTCCGTCAATGACGATTCCGCCGCCGACGCCCGTGCCTAACGTCACCATGACGATACTGCCGAATCCCTGTCCGGCGCCCATCCACGCTTCGCCCAGCGCGGCGATATTGGCGTCATTGGCGACGCGTACCGGAAGGCCGCAGAGCTTCGACAGCTCCCCGCGCACGTCCACGACGCCCCAGCCCAGATTCACGCAACGGTTCACGACGCCGTCCGCGTTGACCGCCCCCGGTACGCCGATACCCACGCCGCAAACGTCCTTCGGCGTCAAGTCATGGGCCTTCATATTGCCCTGAATGGCGGCGGCGATGTCCGGGAGTATCCGCACGCCGTTTTCGGACGTATCGGTAGGAATCTCCCACTTTTCGACGAGCGTTCCGTTGGTCTCGAACAGGCCTAACTTACAGGTCGTGCCGCCGAGGTCTACGCCGTAACCGTACTTTTTCATAATGCAACCCTCCATAAATATCCGCCGCGTTCGGTTCCTGATACGCCTATCCTACCATATCCGGCGCGGAATTGCAACCGCCCCGCGTGAATTTCCGTCAACGCGTATGCGCAAAAAATAACGCGAACGCCCATTGAACGTCCGCGCCGCGTATTACGCGATTGGCTGAAAATCCAAGCGCAATGTCATGCCCAGTCCCGCCGCCAGACGTTTCAAATCACTGAGCGTGGGATTGGCGGCGCCTTCCTCCATGCTGAGAATATCCGCCGGGGAAATTCCCGTCGCTTCCGAAAGTTCCTCTTCGCTGAAATTCCGCGCCTCCCGGCCCTCGATAATCGCCCGGATAATCTGAAACTCCGGTTCCAGCGCGTCCCACTCCGCCTTAAACGCCGGATTTTTCATCTCCTCCGCAATCACTTCATCTAAAGTCAGCATTTTTCTTAGCCTCCCTCCGCTCATAATCCGCACGGTATCGCTTCGCCCGCTCAATTTCCGCGGACGGCGTTCGATTCGTTTTTTTGGTGAATCCGTTTGTCAGGATAACCAATTTCCCGACAGTGAAAAAGTACAGAACGCGGGTAATATTTCCCTCCTGTTGCGCCCGAATCTGGAAAATGCCGTCTTTTAAATATTCCGAATACGGCATACGGGTCTGCGCTCCTTCCACTTCCAGCAGAGAAGCGGCTTTATAGATTTTCGCTCTCATTTTGTCCGAAAGCGTGTTGATAAAATCATATGCGGGTCGACTGCCATCCTCTTTTTCGTAAAACACAACCTTGAAGCGTTCCACGTCCTCGCCCCCATTCCGCCGCCTTCGGTTCCTGATACGCCTATCCTACCATATCCGGCGCGGAATTGCAACCGCCCCGCGTGAATTTCCGTCAACGCGTATGCGCAAAAAATAACGCGAACGCCCGTTGAGCGTCCGCGCCGCTTACGCGTTATAAAGCGTCTAGGAACTCCGCCGGGGTCAGTACGGGAATCTCCGTGCGCTCAAAGTCTTTCGCGTTGCGCGTGATGACGGCGTCCACGTGATTCGCCAGCGCGACGGCGTACTGTACGGCGTCCTCAAAATCCTTCCAGCGCATATCCAGCGCTGTCCGTATATCCTGTTCCGTGACGTTCAGAACGGAAACGAATTGTATCAACTCCGAAATTCTGTCCTGCGCTTCAAAGGAGTTTTTCAACTCCCGGTTGGCGTGATAAAAAATATCGGTCACGGCGGAAGATGAAACAAACTCAAAATCAACGGAATATCGCGCCAGTTCAATGACCTGTTTCGCCTGTTCGCTGAAACCCTGTCTGGACAACAGGTAATCCAGAATCACATTCGCGTCGATTAACAGTCTCATTGCTTATTCCGCCGTTCCGCCTTGGTTTCCTCCAGCGTCAGGCCGCTGTCGGGAACGCACCCGTAGAGCTTATCGATAAGCGCCGCCTTGACGGGGTCGGGCGGCCCGCTGGGACGCTCAACCGGCGTCAGAATGATTTTCTGATTCTTCTTGAACTTGTGGTCAGTCTCGATATATGAGCCGTTGTAAACGCCAATAATCGCCATATGCGCAACCTCCTTGCGTAATATCCGCCGCGTTCGGTTCCTGATACGCCTATTCTACCATATCCGGCCCCGAATTGCAAGAGAATCCGCGAATCTTGCGGAATGAATCCGATAACGCTAGTGGTCTGACGAAAAGAGTAGTTCTATTGTTCCCGCTAACAGCCCCGCCAGCAACCCTATCCATAGTCCCGTTCTCAACCATTGTACGGTTAGCTCTCCTGTTCTTTGCAGAAACTCTCCAAGGCTGCCTTGTGGCGGTAACTGGCCTGTCAATTTAAGTAGTACTACCATAAATAGCGAAAATACTATGCACGTTAGCGCTAATAGTTCCACCAGAAATATTATCATTGGAACAACTGACAGTCCGTATAAAATGGAATGCAAACTGCGATAGCGAATTAAGCGATAAATCACGCCTATGAGAAACAATACGACCTCACCCAGCGCCAACGCCGCCCACCACGGCATATCCGCTGTAAATTCCATATTGTCTGATGACGTTTCGATTTTAAATTGGGTTATGGATTCTATCATGGACGATAACGCCGGAATTTCAAGGCGAACGCATACGCCTATTATGACAATAAGCGCGGAAAGCAATAATCCTACTTTCCGTCTCTTAGGCATAGCGCCGTCATTAAAATACGCCACAATGATACCGCCTGCAATCGTGATACCGAAAAATTCGATAATCAGAAGTTCAAATAACTTTTCGCCCATAATTTTATCCTCCGTGTATGTATTGCGGCGGGAATTGCCGGGAACAATTCCCGCCGGACGCGCTAGAACTCCTGCCTTCCCTCCAAGGCGCGGGACAAGGTGGCGTCGTCGGCAAATTCGAGATGTCCCCCGACGGGAATACCGTAGGCCAAGCGCGTGACGCGTACCCCCAGCGGACGCAAGAGGCGCGATAAGTACAGCGCGGTGGCCTCGCCTTCGGTATCGGGATTCGTGGCCATGATGACTTCGCGCACGTCGCCGCGGCGGACGCGTTCGAGCAACGGACGGATGGCGATTTCGTCGGGGCCGATATGGTTCATGGGCGATATGACGCCGTGGAGCACGTGATAACGCCCCTGATACTCGTGCCCGCGTTCGAGGGCGGCCACGTCGCGGGGGTCGGCGACGACGCAGAT
>JAFSOM010000504.1 GCA_017447005.1 Oscillibacter sp. | reverse complement strand
CGTTGAGTTTGGCTATGGCCGGACAGTGACGCGGAACGTAAAGAACCCCCCTAAATCCAATGTCATTAACTTTACGTAGAACCCCCCTAAATCCCCCCGTTCAGGGGGGACTTCCCCAAACTGGAAAGCGCTTTCAAGATTCGTTCCCCCGCCCCTGAAAGGGGAGGGGGACAGGGGGAGGGGTTTTGTGACGGCGCGGGAGTGGCGTTACAAAGGGGAGGGGGACAAGGGGAGGGGTTTTGCGGCGATGAAACCTCATAAACACGCGCCGAAAGAGACAAAACCGCGTCGTAAAAAATACAATTTGGAAAAAAAGATAGACAATTCGGTAAAATCAGGAAAAAGGCGCTTGCAATCCGCTTTCCGTCCCGCTATAATAATCACGCTGACTGTATTGGGGGAGCGTCTCCCCGTTTGATGCGCGTCCGCACGGACGCGCCTTTTCGACAGGCAAGAAATGTTTCGATGAGGTGGAAGTATGTCCAAAGATATTGGTATTGACCTCGGCACGGCGTCGGTTCTGGTTTACGTAAAGGGCAAAGGCATTGTGCTGAACGAACCGTCGGTCGTGGCCCTCGACAAGAATACCGGAAAACTCCTGCGCGTCGGCGCGGAAGCCCAAAATATGCTTGGGCGTACTCCCGGCAACATTGTCGCCATCCGGCCCCTGCGCGACGGCGTCATCTCCGACTACGACATGACCGAGCGCATGTTACGTGAGTTTATCCATAAGGTATCCGGATTCTCGATTTTCAAGCCCCGCGTGATTATCTGCGTCCCGTCGGGGATTACGGAAGTGGAGGAACGCGCCGTGGTTGACGCCGGAATCCAAGCCGGGGCGCGGAAAGTGTATCTTATCGAAGAGCCGGTGGCGGCGGCGATTGGCGCGGGCGTGGACATCTCCCGGCCCGACGGTCATATGATGGTCGACATCGGCGGCGGCACGGCGGACATCGCGGTGATTTCGCTGTCGGGCGTGGTGGAGTCGGCGTCGATTAAGATTGCCGGGGACCAGTTCAACGAGGCCGTCGTGAAGTATATGCGCCGGAATCACAATCTGCTGGTGGGCGAGCGTACCGCCGAGGACATGAAAAAGAAAATCGGTTGCGTGTTCCCGAAGGAAGAGGAAGAGACCATGGAAGTCAAAGGGCGCTGTCTGCTGACGGGCCTTCCGCGCTCCGTGACAATCTCCTCTTCCGAGATGATGGACGCGTTTGAAGAGCCGGTGGAACGGATTCTGGAGGCCGTGCACGCCGTGCTGGAACGCACGCCGCCGGAACTCGTGGCGGACATCTCCCTGAACGGAATCATCATGACGGGCGGCGGCAGTCTGGTCGACGGGTTCGACAAGCTCCTCACGGCCCGCACGGGCATTCATACGGTCGTAGCCGACGACGCGATTTCCTGCGTGGCCTTGGGCACCGGAAAAAGTCTCGACTCGCTCAATACCATGATGGACGGCACGATGAACATTTCCCGCCGCCGTCAGATGAACTAAGGCGAATCAGGCGTAACGCGGGCGTCTTTTGGAGGCGTTCGCGTTCCGTTTCGCGCCGGGAGAACGCTTCCCGATTGCGCTGAAAAATCGTATCATGCGTGCACGCGGGGCGCGTATGCGTCGCGGCGGAACGCAGGAAAAGAGGGACGATATGAAGAAAAAAATTATTCTAGGCGTTGTCATTGTACTGGTCGCGGCGATAGGCGTGGGGGCGTTTCTGCTTGCCCCGACGGTCAAGTCGGCGGTATCCATGGCCGAAAGCGCGAATCTGACCGAAGAGGACGTGGCGGTGAAGGGCGAGGAAAATGACCGCATTACGCAGGAAATGATGACGGATTACCAGATTCCGGAAATTGAGGTGACGCAGGAAATCAAAGAGGCCGTCGCGGGGCGGGACATGACGCTGGAAGAGGCCGCTACAAAACTGCTGGCGGATGAAAAGGCGAAACAGGAGACGGAAAACGCCGCGCAGTCCGCGACGCCCGTCGAACAGACGCCGACGCCGGAGCCTGTGACGCCTGTCGAACCGACGCCGACGCCGCAACCCGTGACGCCCGTGGAACAACAGCCGACGCCGCAACCCGTGACGCCCGTGGAACAACAGCCGACGCCGCAACCCGTGACGCCCGTCGAACCGACGCCGACGCCGGAGCCTGTGACGCCCGTCGAACCGACGCCGACGCCGCAACCCGTGACGCCCGTCGAACCGACGCCGACGCCGGAGCCTGTCGCGGAGAATCCGCCGGAAAACGAGGATAACGGGGAATCGGCCCAACTGAGCGGAACGACTTCCGAGGAGGAGGCGCGGAATGAGCGGGTGCAGAATCTGTTTGTGCGCCTGTACGTGCTTCGGGACGCGTTCAATGTCCGGATAGACAATCTGGTGCAGGAGTGCATTAACGAATTTTTGGCCCTACCGACGGAACAGCAGACCAACACCGCCAAAGTCCGCATTGTGTACAGCCGTATCAAAACTGTACAGGATATGGAAGTAGAGTGCGATAACGATGTCAAGGAGATTGTCGCCCAGTTGCGGGAAATTGACTCCGCCGTAGCTGATAAGGCGTGGCAATACTACCTGAACGAAAAGGAACTCAAAAAGGCCGCTTTGATTGCCCAGTATACAAGAAAGTCGGAGTGACAAGCGCGGCCCGGAACAATCATTTTACCCGAGCGGTTGACGCGCCTTTATCTCCCCCCGGAACGCAATGTCATTAACTTTACGCGTACCCCCCTAAATCCCCCCTTTCAGGGGGGATTTCCGGGACTTTCAACGGCCTGAAAAATCCGTACCCCCGCCCCTGAAAGGGGAGGGGGACAGGGGGAGGGGTTCAAAACTCCCTTTAATTAATGACATTGCCCGGAACGGGGGGAGATGTCGCCGTAAGGCGACAGAGGAGGGAGAAAATCGACTCCCGCCCGGCCCCCCCCCAAAAAAAAGGGGGAGGGCATGGACGGCGAAAACCCCGGAACGGTTCACGCAATGCCGTTCCGGGGGCGTTTTGTCAGGCGACTTTTACGAACCGACGCGGGTCAGGCGACTTTCACCAGCCAGCGCAGGTCATACGGCTCAAAAATCACCTTGGCGTAAGCGTCCACATCCAGCGGGACGCCCGTCCAGTCGGAATGTATGTCGCCGTTCTGCTTGATGAGGATGTCATAGAGGATGTCATAGGTCACGCCGTCGATGGGGTCGCGCTCCACGATGGTCGAATACGGCAGGGTCTTGTGATACGTCAGCTCCATGCCGCGATAGTTGAAGTGGAAGCCGCAACGCATACGGCAACCGTCAAGGCCCGTATAGACGGCGATTTTCCGCAGGTCGCGCAGGATTTTGTCGTGCTCCTCGTCGTAGAGGTTCTCGGGCGTGGTGGCGGTGTAGTCGAAGCGGAACTGTATGGACGCGCCCGGAATCGCCCGGAAGCGCTCCAGATAGGGCACAATCTTCTCGGCGGGGTAGTTCTTATAGAGCACGCAGTTGACGCGGAACGGTACCGGGAGACGCGCCAGCAGGCTGTCGTTGGATTCCACGACGTACTTTTGCATATGCCGCGAGACGTTGATACAGGTAATCTTTTTCCGGTTGCGCTCGGCGAAGGCCAGAATATCCGCCTCGGACTGGTATTCGGATACGGGCAAAGTCGTGTTGATAAAGACCCGGTGCGTCGTGGGAATCTGGTCAAGCATGATTTGGAGGGAATCCAATTCGGACAGCGGCTCTCCGCCCGTGAACACGAAATCGCAATACGGCGTGATGGCGTCCATGCGGCGAATGCTCCGACAGATTTTTTCCAGAGAAAATCCGGTCAGGTCAGCGTACTCGCCCTTATTGATGCAAAAGGGACAATGATTCTTACAGTCATAGGGGACAAAGATAGTGACAGTCGCTCCGCCATGACGGGTTTTATAGGGATGTTCCATGTTCAATCTGCCTTTCCGTACCCGGTCGGGTATCGCCGGGTAGATTCTGTCATACGCAATTTTTTATTTTACCCGATTTTCCGCGCAAGGTCAAGAGAAAATCTGAAAAATATACACAAATGACTTGCGGAGGCGCAAAACGGCGCGGCGGGGCCGTATGAGACGGCGTTTCGGGGTCAAACTGTGAACGAAACGGAGAGCGTAAAAGGAGGCGAGGCGTTACGGCGCGACAAAATTTGACGGGCGGGGCGCGGTTCCCGCGGGGACGCTATCTGCTCTGCGGGGCCTTGATTGGCGCGGGCGCGATACTGCCCGGGATTTCCGGCGGCGCGCTGGCGGTCGCGTTCGGGATTTACCGCCCGTTTATGGACATGCTCGCCCGTCCGCGGGAGGCCTTGCCGCGCCATTGGCGCATGATTCCGCCGCTGGCGCTGGGCTGGACGCTGGGATTTTTCCTGATTGCGCGGGGCCTGAGCGCGGCGATGACGCGTTCGGAGAGCGTCTGTCTGTGGCTGTTCATGGGCCTGATTGCCGGGAGCGTTCCGGCGCTGTACCGGGAGGCGGGCCGGGAAGGGCGTCCGGCGTCGGCTTGGGTATGCTGTACGCTCTGCGCGGCGGCGCTGTTCGCGGGGCTGTACTATGTTCGCCATGTCCTGCGCGTACAGCTTGCGCCGGATTTGCGCGGGTACGTCTTTTGCGGCGCTTTGTGCGGCGCGGGCGCGGTGTTGCCGGGATTCAGCGCGGCCCCGATTATGATGGCCCTCGGACTGTATCAGCCTCTGCTGGACGACTTCACCGCGTTGCGCTGGTCGACGCTGGCGGCCTGTCTGACGGGATTCGTACTGGCGGCGGCGTCACTGGCGCGTCTGATGAGCCGTCTGTTCCGGCGCCGCTACGCCCTCGTCGCCCACGGCGTACTGGGCATCGTCTGCGCGTCGGCGCTGTCCATGACGCCGTGGCGTTACCGCGACGCGTGGGAGGCGTTCGCGTCGGCGATTGCCTGCGGCGCGGGCTATCTGCTGGCGCGGCGCATGGGACGTATCTCCGACGAATCCGGCGGGACGTAGAAACGAATACAGGCTTCTCACATGGAACAGTGAAAAGCCTGTATTTGGTCCGAGTGGCGGGATTTGAACCCACGGCCTCTTGGTCCCGAACCAAGCGCGCTACCAACTGCGCTACACCCGGTTGCGGACACTTTGCATATTATACGGATTTTTCCGCGAATGTCAAGGCCTAATTTCGGATTGCCCGGAAATTTTTCCGCCTGAGCGGTTGCGCCGTCCT